>CAZXRO010000159.1:0-6546 GCA_964642435.1 uncultured Ignavibacteriales bacterium | reverse complement strand
GGTGACCGGCACGAACGATTTCGCGTACCCGATGGACTCGCTCCAGAAATCCTATCGGCTGGCCCAGGGACCGCACACCCTGTGCGTCCGTATCCGTATGCCGCACGGCCATGGAGGGGCGGGGGAGAACCCGGCTGAAATCCTGGCATTCGCCGATAGCCACCTGCGCGACGGCGTTCCATTGGCACGCATTACCGGGCAAGGACGCGACGGGCAGCAGGTATGGGTTACCTTCGAGGCGAAATCGGCCGTCCAACGAGCCGAGCTTAACTACACCTGTCAGACTGGCCGATGGCAGGATCGTGAATGGAAGGCAGCACCGGCGCAACTCGATCCTTCCGGCGGGAAGGCGACTGCTCATCTGCCGGAAGGCGTGAAGGTCTACTACCTGAACCTCATCGACCAGCGCGACCTGATTGTCAGTACAGAGCACAACGAGGTCCCTTAACCGGGCGGCGAGAAGCCTGTCGTGGGAGGCCGGGAGCTCGGATTGCCCTCATCCCGGCGCGGATTGAAGTGTTGGGGCACGCAACGAATAAAGGAGGAGGCCCCGCGAATTGCGGAGGAAGCGCGGCTGGAGCTGGAGGTTGCCGAGCTGAATTTCAATGCCAAGCTGGAGCAGCTCAAGGGGGATGTTGAGAAGTTCGAGGTGGAGGTTGCACGGGCCGAGGACAAGGTGCGACTGGCGCAGCGTGAGTTGGACCAGTTGACGATGTTTGCGCCGTTGCCGGGACTGGTGGTGTACTTGTCGATCTGGAAGGGGGGGACCCAGGGCAAGGTGCAGGAGGGGGATTCTCCGTGGCCGGGCCAGGGGTTGATCAATATTCCCGATTTGTCGGAAATGATTGTGAACACGACGGTGAGTGAAGTGGATGCCAACAAGGTGGATACAGGGCAGGAAGTTGTTGTGAAGCTGGATGCCTTGCCGGACAAGGTGTATAGCGGAAAAGTGATCTCCAAGAGCACGCTGGCGCGCAAGAAGGACTACAGCTCCAAGATCAACGTGTTTGATGTTGAGGTGTTGATTACGGACAATGATGATCAGCTCAAGCCGGGTATGTCGGCCTCGTGTGAGATTGTGGTGGAGCGTATGCCCGATGTGGTCGCGGTACCGTTGGAGGCGGTGTTTGAGCGTGAGGGGGAGACGGTGGTGTATTTGGCGAACAAGAAGAAGCGTGTCGTGGAGGTGGGGCGACGCAACGACATGACGATAGAGATAGTCGATGGTCTTGAGGGTGGCGAGGAGATCTGTTTGATTGACCCGACGCTTGGTGAGCCGGGGCTTCCGGGTGATAAGGCGACGGAGCCGGAGATAAACAAGTCGAGCCAGGGCAGTCGCGGTGAGGGGTCGGGCCGTGGCGGTCGTCGGGGGCGGTGACCGATCGGCTATGGAATATCTTGGCACGTATCATGTAGCGCTTGACCAGTTGTGGGCGCACAAGCTTCGCACTCTCTTGACGATGCTTGGTGTGATTTTCGGGGTGGGGGCGGTGATTGCCATGCTGTCGATTGGTGAGGGGGCCAAGCGTGAGGCGCTGGAGCAGATCTCTATTCTGGGCATTAACAATGTTATCGTGAATGTCAAGGTGCCGGATGAGAATGTGGCCTCGGATGTTGGTCTGGCACGGTCGCCGGGGTTGACGCTGGAGGATGCGGAGAATATCGCCATGTTTGAGAACATGGTGGCGAATATCGTGCCGCAGCGTTTTGAGAAGCCGAGGAAGGTCTATTTCAAGTCTCACGAGGCCTCAGCGAGGGTGGTGTCGACGACTCCGGACTACGTGTTCAGTTCGTCGGTTGAGGTCGATGACGGGCGGTTTATCAGCGATCTGGACATGCGGGATTTCTCGCAGGTATGTGTGCTGGGTGCGACGACGAAGAAGGAGTTGTTCGCCTTTGAGGATCCCTTGGGCAAGACGGTTCGGATTGGTGATCTTGATTTTACCGTGGTGGGGGTGATGGCGGATAAGTATATTGGTCGCGGCAAGGTGGAGGGGTTTGAGCTGAAGAACCTGAATGAGGATGTGTATATTCCGTTTTCGACGGCCAAGAAGAAGATGGATCGGTACTATCCGGGGTTTGGTATGAGCCAGGAGACCAGCGGCTGGGGTTCCTCGACCTCGATTCAGACGCAGAACTTCAATCTTCCTGAGATAGACCAGTTGACGATCACGGTGACAGACTTGAAGTATGTGCAGCCGGTGACGAAGCTGGTGGAGCGGATTTTGGCGCGTCGGCATTTCGGGATTGATGATTATGAGATTGTGGTTCCGGAGTCGTTACTTCGGCAGACACAGAAGACACAACAGATTTTCAATATCGTGATGGGAGCGATAGCGGGCATTTCGCTGTTGGTGGGCGGAATCGGGATTATGAATATCATGCTGGCGACGGTTCTGGAGCGGACGCGCGAGATTGGGGTTCGTCGGGCAGTGGGGGCGCGCCAGGGAGATATCTTGCGTCAGTTTCTGATTGAGGCGGTGATCATTTGTTTGATCGGGTGTACGATCGGTATCGCGCTGGGTCTGTTGCTGGCGAAGGTGATTTCGTATTATGCCGACTGGGCGACGATCGTGAGCATTTTTTCGATAGTACTGGCGGTGGGTGTATCGACCGCGGTCGGGGTTGGCTTCGGGTTGTACCCTGCACGGAAGGCGGCCCGGCTGGATGTGATCGAAGCCTTGCGTTACGAATAGCGCTGTGGCGCACACAGAGAGCTGTGGTCAACAGTGTGCAGCAGGTGTGGGAGTCAGCAGGTATCAGAGAAAGTGACGAAGTGTTGAGAGGACAGAGAGCGATGGGATATTCTCCGGTTAGGCGGTTGATCCTGGCGGTGGTAGTTGGATTGCTGGCAGCCATGGTGGCGGGGTCGGGGTGGACGCGCGAGTTGACATTTGCAGAGGCACTCAAACTGGGTGTAGGCCAGTCGAGCCGGGGGGCGATCATCAGGGGTGATCTGGAGGTGGCCGAGAGCAGGTATCGTGCAGAGCGGATCACATTCTATGTGCCGGAGGTTACGATCAACTCCTCGCTCCCTTCGTATGTTTCGGAGCAGTCGTTCCGGTTGTGGGGGCAGCCGACGAAAGAGACGGTCAAGACCTCGGATCTGGATTTTACGTCGAATCTCCAGCTTACACAGAGTTTGTTCACGGGCGGTGAGGTAACGGCGCGGGCGAATCTCCTGAACAACGAGTCCAGCTATCCCTTGTGGGGGAATACGGGGGTGAGGATAGACGAGTCGACGCTTCGCGGTTCTTTCGATTTTGAGCTGACGCAGCCGGTGTTGAAGCCATCGGAGACGAGGCATGCGCTGCACAACAGCCGAGACAACTACTACCTGGCGGAGCTTCAGCGGGTGGAGGATGAGTCCTCGCTCAGGACGGAGATTGCGGAGGCATATTTCGGGGTGTTGCAGTCGGAGTTAAAGTTGGAGATAGCGCAGGCGAAGTTACGCTCGGCGAGGCTTCAGGCTGACATAGACTCGGTGAAGGTGGCCGACAAGGTGCTTTCGGAAGAGGACTGGCTGATTTCGGCCTCGGCGCGAATCGACGCTGAACTGGAGCTGGTGGAGGTGGAGAACGAGGCAGCGGAGAGGAACCGGGAGCTGGCCAGCCTGCTGGATCTGGATGTGACTGAGGAGCTTGAGCCGCAGATACCGTTCCCTGAGCGGTTGGCGGACGGGGAGAAGCAGGCGTACTTGAACGCCTGGGAGGAGTCGATCCTAATTCGTCGGGCTCGACTGGAGTGGGAGAAAGCGGAGCGATCGGCGGAGTACGAGGCCTCCTCGCTGGGAATCAACGGGGACCTTCGGGCGAGTTACTCGCTTGGTCGGGATCGGGTCGAGGCGGAAGACCGGGAGGATGATGACGAGATTAAGACCTCATCCTGGGGGATATCACTGAATTTGACGTTCCCGTTATTTGACGGAGGGGCCTCGGGGGCGACGGTACGAGCGGCCGAGATCGAGGCGGACAAGAAGCGGTTGGAGTTCGAGAAGGCCCAGAAGGCTGCTCGGGCCGAGATAACCAATCTGGTCAGCCGGGTCGAGGTGGGGTATCGCAAGCTGGAGGTGCTTCGCAAGCAGATAGATTTGACGCGTGAGCGGTTGGGGATATCGGAGTATCGGTTTACAGACGGG
The DNA here is from genome assembly GCA_964642435.1 of uncultured Ignavibacteriales bacterium. Lineage (GTDB taxonomy): Bacteria > Zixibacteria > MSB-5A5 > GN15 > FEB-12 > WJKG01. The sequence continues at coordinate 2,408 of CAZXRO010000159.1, read as the reverse complement.
CAGATTTCCGAGGTTGAGTTCCTTGAGGCGCAGGTGGCGTTTCTGGAGACACGTGACAAGTATCTGGAAGAATTGAAGCAGTATGTTCTTGACAGGATCGCGCTTGGGGGCAAGTATGCTGTTTAATGGCCAGTAAGATACTTATTCGTTCGCCCAATCATCTGGGCGATTGTATCATGGCGTTGCCCATGATCAGCGAGACACGCGAGGCGTACCCGGGCAGTTCGGTGACGGTGCTGGTGCCGGAGAACCTGGCGGATTTGTATCGCAATAATCCTTCGATTGACACGTTGCTGAGGATTCCATCGCGGTATGTGCATGGTTTGGTGGCGGTCATGAAGATCAGGGACATTATCGCGTCGGGGGATTATGATGTGGGGTATGTTTTGCCGCCATCGTTCGGGGCCGCCTCGGCGTTCAAACTGGCGGGCGTTGGCCAGCGGATCGGGTATATTGCCGATGGGCGACGGTTGTTGTTGAACAAGCCGTTGCCGTTGCCGGTGCCGTTGAACTCGGCGCACCGGAGCGAGACATACTTCAATTTGCTCAGGCGGGGGGCGGGGGTTGACCTGACCTACACGCCGCCGAAGTTGTTTTTGAATGATGATGATATCGATTCGGCCAATGAGCTGCTGGTCCGATTCGGGATTGGGGCGGATGAGCCGTACGCGGTGTTTGCGCACCGGGCGGTGGCGGAGTCGCGGCGGTGGGGGGTGGTCAATTATACGGAGCTGGCGAAGCGGACGGTGGCCGAGCGGCAGATCAAGGTGGTGTTGATCGGGGGGCCGTCGGACGAGGCCGACGGTGAGAAGATAGCGGTTGCGGGCGGGGCGAGCCAGATTGTCAATTTGGCGGGCAAGACGAGCCTTCGCGAGGTGGCGGGGGTATTGTCGCGGGCGCAGTTTTTTGTTGGTAACGATAGCGGTCCGGCGCATTTGGCGGCGGCGGTGGGAGCGCCGGTGGTGGTGTTGTCGGGCGCAGATGATCCTCGCGAGACCTCGCCGGTGACGCCGCGCAAGGAGTTGGTGTATCTGGCTGACCTGGAGTGTATTAGCTGTGTCAAGAACACCTGTCCGCTCAAGGGGGAGGAACATATGCAGTGTATGCGGTTGATAACGGTGAACAGGGTGGAATCAGCCATTTCGCGGCTTCTGTCCTCGGATCGTTGAGCCTTCCTGATGCTCAACTGAGGCGGGGGATCTTTCCGTACCATATTCAGTATGTCGAGCAAATTACTATCACAGGTAGCCATTTGTCGGGCCGGTCGGTATGACGTTCGCCTGATTGACGAGGCTGTTGCCCGGGCTGTAGAGCATCTGGGGGGCTGGGGTGAGTTTGTGAGGCCGGGGATGACGGTGTTGATCAAGCCGAATATGCTTTCGCCGCGGAATCCTGATCAGGCGGTCACGACACATCCGTTGGTAGTGTCAGCGGTGGCGCGTCAGGTGAAGGCGTGTGGTGCGCGGGTACGGGTGGGGGATTCCCCATCGGCGGTGAAATGGGATATCGAGCGGGTGTGGCGCGAGACGGGGCTATGGGAAGCGGCCGGTCGTGAGGGGTTTGAGCTGGTGAATTTTGAGGCTTCGGGAAGCCGGCCGGTGGTGATTGACACGCGCGTGTTCCACATTGCGCGGCCGGTGCTCGAGGCGGACCTGGTGATTAATCTTCCCAAGTTGAAGACGCACACGTTGACGCTTTTGTCGGGGGCATTGAAGAATATGTATGGGGCGATTCCCGGATTTCGCAAGGCGATGTGGCACAAGGAGGCGCCCCGGCCGCGGGATTTTTCGCAGGTGATTGTTGATGTCTTTTCGGCGGTGCAGCCCCAGTTGACGATTATGGATGCGGTTGATGCCATGGAGGGGGACGGGCCCTCGGCCGGGCGGCCGTACCGGCTGGGGCTGGTGCTGGCCTCGGCGGATGCTGTGGCGATTGACACGGTGGCCTGTCGGTTGATCGGGTTGCGACCGGGGAAGGTGCACATGATAGGGCTGGCGGCCGAGGCGGGGCTGGGGCTTGGGCACGATGAGGCGATTGAGGTAGTTGGTGAGCCGCTGCGGCCGGTGCGCAAGGGGAGTTTCCGGTTGCCGTCGAACGCGATCATGGAACTGTTGCCGCCAATTCTGGTTAATCTGGCAGGGTCATTCTTCTGGATGCGCCCGCGGTTGGATGCTGATCGGTGTACCGGTTGTCAGAAGTGTATCGAGGCTTGTCCGGTGGGTGCTTTGAGTGCAAATGGCGGGACGCCGCATATCAATCATCATGTCTGTATCACCTGTTGGTGCTGTCACGAGGTGTGTCCTGAGCAGGCGGTGGGGATTGAGAAATCCTGGCTGGCCAGGCGTATGACGCCGGGGAGCGTCTGAGAGGGCAAAGCGGGTGTTGGCGCAGGATCTGCGCCGAATATG
>CAZXRO010000158.1:2863-6561 GCA_964642435.1 uncultured Ignavibacteriales bacterium | reverse complement strand
CGGGCTGAGCGTTCATTTCTTCATTCCGATCCGCTCGGAGCTGAATCCGAGAATCGACGAGAACAATCCCTCACGCGATTTCCAGACGTTCATGGACTTCCTTGATCGCAAGCAGTACGGCCAGATGTCCATGGTGGAGCGGATGTTCAATCGCCGGGGAACACTGGAGAACCAGTTCGGGCGTCACCCGCACATGGGATTCTGGTCCTATTTCGAGGAGCAGTACTCGCCTGCAGGATGGGGGTTTATACCATTCTTTTTGCTTGGCATGTTCGGGGTGGCATTTGCGATCAAACGGAGGTTGAAGATCGGATTCCCGTTCTTCGTTCTGCTCTTGCTGACAACAGCGGGGCTGATTCTGTATATGAACTTCGCGGATGGTACCCAGTACAATCCACAGACGGGCGACGCCTATATGGAGGTGCGCGGCCGAGATTACTTCTTCACGCCGGGGTTCATTCTGTTTGGAGTCGCCATGGGAATGGGGATTTCGGCTGTAATGACTGTGGTTCGCGAGTGGCTGAAACAGTCGAATCCTCCGCTGGCCAAGACCGCCGTGTATGTTACCTCGCTGTTGGTCTTACTACCGCTGATCACGCTGGCCCGCAACTGGCATTCGAATGACCGTTCTGAGGACTATACTCCGTACAACTACGCGGCTAATATTCTCGATACGTGTCCACCGAATACGATTCTGTTCACCTCCGGTGACAATGACACCTTCCCCTTGTGGGCGATTCAGGAAGCATACGACTATCGCAAGGATGTGGTCGTGGTCAATTTGTCACTCTTGAACACCGACTGGTATGTGGAGCAGATGAAGAACCGCTACGGGGTACCGATCTCCCTGACGGAGGAGCAGATCCTCTGGTATCCGTATGAGATCCGGCCGGGTATACAGGCGCCAAGGCCGCGCAAGCAGTTCCATGACAGGCCGCGCAAGCGGATGACGTTCTTGACCCCGTCGCTGTGGAACGACCAGGAGGTCAAGGTGCAGGATATGATGGTGGATGAAATAGTGATCGAGAACGCCAAGCTCGGCTGGAAGCACCCGATTTTCTTCAGTTCCCAGCCGTACGCGGAGTCACCGTTGCAGCTTCAGGACAAGGCCAAGGCCTACGGTATGCTGTACCAGTTGCTGCCGCAGCCGGACAGTCCGAAGGTGGCGGTGGACACCGGCTATCATCTGTATCGCCATGTGTATCGGTTCGACGGGCTTGAGGATTCCGAGGTGTATCGCGATGAGAACGCCACCGGTGTGTTCCTGGGCATGGGGCTCGGGTTCATTCGCATTTTCGATGAACTGGTACGCAGTGAACATGTTGACAGTGCCATGGCGCTGGGCGACTATATGCTGGACGTGTTCCCCGAGTACTGGCAGACATATGTCGTGATGGCCGAGCAGTATGACCGTCAGGGCGATACGGCACAGTCGACAGAACTGTTCCAGATGCTGCACGATACGCTGGCATCATTTGTGGCATCCAATCCGGAGAACTACTTCTATGTGGGTGACCTGGGATTGGCTAAGGTGGAGCTGGGCCAGCGCAAGGCGATGCCGGAGATGACCGAAGCGGGAGTGGAGTATCTGTGGGATGCGTTCATGATGAACCCCAACAGTACCTATAGCTTCCGCAAACTAATCAGTGTGCTTGCGCAGCAGGGGAACATTGGCGAGATGCGCAAGGCCGCCAGTATCCATGGCGAGTACAAGGTGAACCTTCGGGATGCCTATGTGCAGCAGCTGTTGGGGATGGGCGGTGGATGACCACCTCAGTGAACATCTAAGTGGCTGATGAATACAAAGGCGCCCGATCACTCCATGAGGTGGTCGAGCGCCTTTTTGTCTTGGGGAGTCCGTTTGGGCGAAGCTCAGAGGACGTAGCCGGCCCGTCTGCGGTAGCGGTTATCCTTGCGCTCCAGAAGCTGTTCATCGACAATCTCCTGACGCAACTCATCGACATCGCGGTGGTAGCGGCTGATGACGCGATTGACTTCTTCGGCCGTGTAGTCGCGGTCCGGTTCAAACTGGGCCAGGATGAATTCCAAAAGGTGTCGTCTGGAGCTGTGGCCCTTATTCTCCGGGTGGGCGGCCATTTGGGGTGAGGCCGATTCGGCTTTGCGTTTGACGACAGATTTAGTTCGTGGTGAACGACCTTCGGCGTCTGCCTGTTCCTGCGTTTGGCCGTTGGATTGGCGTTCCAGCCAGTCGTACACGGCCTGTTCCGGGATGCGCCAGTCCTTTCCGATCTTGTATGCCTGAATCTCGCCCGCCTGTACCTTGCGGGTGATAACCTGAACGTTCATTTTGAGCTTCTTCGCGAGCTCAGAGGTCGTGAAAAATTCGGTGTTCTTGATAATCCCTTCATAGTAATCCACCGCTGCGTCTCCTAAAGTGTGCGTCCGTGATATTTTCAAGAGTGTTAGTAACAAATGTATGCCGCTGAATCTTGCTGCATTCAGGCGTATTGTCAAGGATTTAACAGTAGGGTGGATGACCAATGTGCTCCATGGCGTGGCGCATGTCAGCGACCGTCAAGCAAGTTTTCGTGGCACAACAGGTTAGTGTCGGGTGTTGAGTATATACATGGCACAACGCGATGCAGGTTGATGTGTGGAGCCAAAAAAATGGTAGCTGGAGCTTGGCATGACGGACAAATTTTCGTATATTGCCGATGTACAGGACAGTTTGACACTTCCTTGTTCGATTAACCCACATTAAAAGCGGTTTTGAGACGACTCCCTGCTGAAGTGTCGCTGGGGTGGCGCGGGCTGCATAACTCGCACCTTGTATTACCTCCCTTGGCCGCTGGATCGGTCCGGGACCTGCGCCCCCAATAGAAGGAAGGAGGCCACTTATGACATCCAGACGCGAGCTTTCCCGTAGCAGCAAACGAGCACACGTAGTCGACATAGACAAGCTGCCTCATCTGTCGAAGACCGAGAAATCGGCTCTGCACCGGGTCACCGACAGATTCTCGTTTCGCGCGACCAGGTACTATCTGGGCCTTATCGACTGGACGGATCCGCGCGATCCCATTCGCCGACTGATTGTCCCGACGTCATCGGAGTTGACGCAGTGGGGGCAGCTGGATCCATCTCGTGAGAGCCAGGTCACCAAGGCACCGGGGTTGCAGCACAAGTACACCTCGACGGCACTCTTGCTCGCGACGCAGATGTGCAATGGGTTCTGTCGCTATTGTTTCCGCAAGCGCTTGTTCATGGAGGAGACCAAAGATAACGAGCGGCTGGGGGATTTTGGCGAAGCCTTGAGGTACATTGCGGCGCACCGCGAGATCAACAATGTGCTGATCACCGGTGGTGATCCGATGGTGCTTTCGACACGTCGGCTGGAGAGCCTCATCAAGAGGCTAAGGGCGATGGATCATGTTCGGATCATCCGTATTGGCACCAAGACGCCCGCGTTCAATCCTTATCGGTTTCTCGATGATGACCGATTGTTTGAGGTGCTGTCCGAGCATTCTCACAACGACCGCCGGATCTACGTCATCTGCCACTTCGATCATCCCCGTGAGCTGACGCCTGAGGCCCGGGAGGTGGTCGACCGGCTGATCAGGTCCGGTGTGATCTGCGTCAACCAGACTCCCATTTCGCGGGGGATCAACGATGATGCCCAGGTCATGGCGGAGCTGATGAACGAGTTGTCGTACATGGGTGTTCCCCAGTACTATTTCTTC
>CAZXRO010000158.1:0-2853 GCA_964642435.1 uncultured Ignavibacteriales bacterium | reverse complement strand
ATCGGCAACTATCCGTATGCGGTGCCGATTGTCGAGGGTTACAACCTGGTGGAGAGAGCCAAGGCTCACTGCTCCGGACTGGCCAAGCGTGTGCGCATGGTTATGTCTCATGAGTCGGGGAAGGTGGAGGTTGCCGGGGTGGACCGTCGGCACGTCTACCTGAAATACCATCGGGCAAAGGAGAGCCGCGATGATCATCGGTTTGTCGTATGTCATCGTAATGACAGTGCCTACTGGCTCGATGAGCTTCGCCCGGTCGAAGGGTACTCGAATCCGTACTATGGACTCAGGGCCCGTTTGCAGGACCAGTCCGGAATGGCCTGCATCCCCGATTAGCGTATCCCGGTGAGCATAATGAATCAGGAAACGAGGCCGGAAGTCTCAGACTCCCGGCCTTCTGGTTTTTGTGGGGGCTGGGCCGACAGATCTATCTTTTGTGTATGACCATCGAGGAGGCCTGGGCGGTCGGGAAGATAATGACCTCGGCAACTTGAACATGCTCGGGGCGGTCCGCTATCCAGACGGCGGTCTCGGCGATATCATCGCCGGTGAGTGGTTTGTAACCCTGGTAGACAGATTCGGCGCGGTCGGTGTCGCCGTGGAACCGAACGATAGAGAACTCAGTCTGTACCAGTCCGGGGTCGATGGTCGAGACCCTGATGGGGGTATCAACAAGGTCAATTCTCATGCCTTTGGTGATAGCATCGACGGCGTGTTTGGTGGCGCAGTAGACATTGCCGCCCGGATACACCTCATGGCCGGCGATAGAGCCAATATTGATGACATGGCCGCGTCCCCGGGCGACCATTCCCGGCAGGATAGCTCGGCTGATGTAGAGCAGTCCCTTGATGTTGGTATCGATCATCTCGTTCCAGTCGCTAATGTCGCCCTCGTGGAGTTTGTCGAGGCCCCGGCCGAGGCCGGCATTGTTGATGAGCACATCGACATGTTTCCAGCTATCCGGCAGACTGGCAAGGGCGTCGGTGACAGCCTGTTGATTCCGGATATCCAGTTCGACCAGATGGGCGGGATGAGGTAAATCGGCGGCAAGTGTGGTGAGTCGGTCGAGACGACGCGCGGCCAGAATGACGCGTGCGCCGGCCTTGGAGAAGCGGCGGGCGCAGGCCTGGCCGATTCCTGCCGAGGCGCCCGTTATGAAGACAGTCTTATCTTTGAGCATCTGGTTGGACTCCGGTTTAGTCTGTGACATTGTACTCTCAGGCCAATGTACGGAACAGTGATCGGTGGGTCAATCGGCTCGTGGAGGTACGGTTTCGGAGCGGCTATGGGGTCAGGTGAACAGACTGTAGGCAAGGTCCTACATACCGGGTGGAATTGCTTTTGCAGTCGGGAACGACAGGAAACAGGTTATGTTATTGGAAATAGACAAGATAACTGATATTCGGGCCAACCGGTTCTGCTTTCTTGCATTCGGCATGATTTGTGCAGCACAGTCAGCGGAAGAAAGGCTAAACTTTTCTCAGCGGCAGTCCGATATCGGAGTATAGGCCAATGGCCACAACTCACTTTCGGCGGCTGGGAAGTCACCGAAAGGCAGGGCCATGGCATCGAAGGTTATCGACAGAATTCGTGTAGGGCTGCCCAAGAAGACGTACTGGCACCTCTACAGCCTGCAGAATCTGCAGTCGGAAAAGCTGGCGAAGGTCGTCAATAAGATACTCAAAGCCGAGTATATGCTGGTGAAATAGTGGCCTTTTGACAGGCATTATAATCTTGACATACAACGGGTCAAGGCCTACTTTCATCGCTTAATTGACTGACCACAGTCCGGCTTCTCCTGGTGACTGCAGGGAATTTACCGTACTGTGAAAGATGGTAAGCGATGTTCAGGAAAAAACTAACTCTCATGCTGGTCCCCAACTCTCAGGGGGTCAGCCGACAGATTTCGATTTCCAAGGCCTGGCTGTATTTGTTTGCGGCTGCGGTTGTTGTGGTGACGGTTGCCGCCGTTTTCTTTTCGGCTCAGTTCTTCAATGACAAGGTTGCCGAGAAGGAACTTGACCAGCTTCGGGCCGAGAACGAGCGACTCAAATCAAAATTCGAGCAGATGCGCTGGACACTGGCGGAGGTCGAAAGCCGCTACGATGTCCTCACCGAGAAAGAAAGCTACATCCGCGCCCTGTTCAATCTTCCCGAGATCAACTCCGCCCAGCGCCGTCTTGGTGTTGGTGGCCCCCAGCCACCGCGTCTGGCAAGTATGGATGAGACAGAGTTGATTGCGTATGACACCGAGCGCAAACTCGACCACATGCTGAGGCTTTCGGAACTGCACTTGCAAGAGTTCACCGAGGTCGAGACCGAGTTCCTCGATATCCGCGACAGGCTTTCCCACACGCCATCGATCTGGCCCACCAAGGGCTGGTTCAGCCGGGGGTACGGCATGAAGCACGATCCCTTTACCGGTTACAAGCAGATGCACCGGGGTGTAGATATCGCCAACCATAGCGGGACACCGATTGTTGCTACCGCTGCGGGTAAGATCGTGAAGATTTCGCGTCAGGATCGTATGGGCAGGATGATCACGATAGATCACGGCTATGGCTTCATCACCCGATATGGGCACCTCTCGGAGGTCAAGGTCAAGCTTGGCCAGCAGGTTCAGCGCGGAGATGTGATCGCATTGATGGGTAACACGGGCCGCTCGACCGGATCGCATCTGCACTACGAGGTCTGGCGCAACAAGAAGGCACTCAATCCAATGGACTATATCCTCAACGATATGTACGCCACGACCAACTGATTGCGTACAGAGGGAATTCAGACTATCACTAAGGCCGCCCTGTTGGGCGGCCTTTTTCATGTTGCGCCAACCGGGTCAGCGCACCGCGGAAA
>CAZXRO010000157.1:0-6566 GCA_964642435.1 uncultured Ignavibacteriales bacterium | reverse complement strand
GAGGATTTGCATAGCGTGGTCAAGACGATGAAGGCACTGGCAGCGGTGAGTATTCGCCAATACGAGCAGGCGACTGAGTCGATCCGGAAGTACCATCGGGCGGTGGAACTGGGGATGCAGATACTGGCTCGGAATCAGGCCGGCGGTGTTTTGGGGAGCGAGCCGGCCGAAGAGGCGATGCTTGGTGTGGTTGTGTTTGGATCGGCACAGGGAATGTGTGGTCAGTTCAATGAAGAGCTCACGAGTTTTGTGGCAAGCGAGCGTGGTCTTGACAATGAGAATCGGGACCATTTGCGACTGTGTGTGTTGGGTGATAAGGCGGCCGGGCTGCTTGAGGCTGAGGGGTTTGGGGTACAGCACCAGCTTATGGTTCCCGGTTCGGTAAGTGGCATCACGGACGGAGTCGGCAGGGTGCTGGCGGTGCTTGACGAGTGGCAGAGCGAAGGTGTCGGGCGTGTGGCGTTGTGCTTCAACGCACGAACAGGCGGGGCGAGTTATGAACCGCGATGGGCACAAATCCTGCCGATGGACATGCGATGGCTGCGTGAGTTGGCTGAGCGTCCGTGGGAGTCGCGTTGTCTGCCGACACATCGCCTGTCGTGGCAGTCGGCGTTTGCCTCGCTGGTACGCGAGCATTTGTTCGTGAACCTGTATCGTGCCTTTGCGGAGTCTCTGGCCTCGGAGAACGCCAGTCGGCTGGCGGCGATGCAGGGGGCTGAGAGCAATATTGAGGAGCGACTGGAGCGTTTGCATGATCGGTACAATCACCGCCGACAGAACGCGATTACCTCGGAGTTGCTAGATATTGCATCGGGGTACGAGGCTCTCAGGGATGAGGATGAGGAACGAGACGAGAACAGATAGATACTGAGTGGAGTAATGGAGAGCACCATATGAAGATAGTAGCATTTGAAGTAGAGGATTGGGAAGAGTGTGCTTTTGACCGGTTTGAGGATGAGCACGAGGTTGTATGTGTGAGTGAGCCGCTCACGGCTGACAATGCGGGCGAATATAGTGATGCGGAGGTGATCACGACCTTCATTTACAGTGAACTGCCGGCAGAGGTCATCAGTGCATTTGAGAATCTGCGTTTGATAGCGACTCGATCAACGGGGTATGATCATATTGATATAGAGCAGTGCCGGAAGCAGGATGTGACGGTGGCCTATGTGCCAAGTTACGGTGAACACACGGTGGCGGAGCATGTTTTTGGTTTGCTGTTGTCGATCAGTCACAAGCTGCTGCCGGCCTTTGACCGCACGCGTCGCGGTGACTTTTCGCAGCGGGGGTTGCAGGGGTTTGACCTGCAGGGCAAGACGATGGGGATAGTGGGGACGGGAGATATCGGCCGTCACGTGGCCAAGATCGCGCGAGGATTCGGCATGGAGGTGTGTGCGTTTGATGTCAAGCCAGATGAAGGTCTGGCTGACGAGCTGGGGTTTGAGTATGTCGACATGGATGTGTTGCTGGGCCAGTCGGATGTAATCACCCTGCACGTCCCGGCGAACGAGAAGACGAAGCATATGCTGTCTCACGACGAGTTCGAGAAGATGAAGGACGGGGTGGTGATTATCAACACGGCTCGCGGGAGTGTGATCGATATCTCGGCGATGATGCAGGCCTTAGCCGACGGGAAGGTACAGGCGGCTGGACTGGATGTGCTGACAGAAGAGCCGGTGGTGCGCGAGGAGGCCGAGTTGCTCAGGACAGCGTTTGAGAGAAAGCACAATCTTGAGGAGTTGCTGGCGGATCACGTGCTGTTGCGGTTGCGCAATGTACTGGTGACGCCGCATAGCGCCTTCAATACGAAGGAGGCTGTCCAGCGGATATTGGACACGACGATCGCGAATATCGAGTCATTCATGAAGGATCAGCCAGAGAATATCGTTGAGGCGGCATAGCTTGCATTTGGTGCGGCGGTGACATTAATTAGATTATGACTCCCCATGAAGCAGAAGAAGCAGCCGTCAGGTCGCCGTGGTCATTGGAGGTCGACGAGGTAGCTGAGAAGCTGCAGGTTGACCCTGAGCAGGGCCTGAGTGACTCAGAAGTTGCGCAGCGGCGATCGAGACATGGGCCGAACATGCTTAAGCGCCATCGGCGACGTGGTGCACTGAGGATTCTTGTCGACCAGTTCAAGAGCCTGGTTATCGGGTTGCTGGCGGTTGCGGCGGTGGTGTCGCTGGTGTATGCGGGGCATATTGAAGCGATAGCTATCAGCATTGCGATTGCGGTCAACACGGCGATTGGATTTATCACAGAATTCAAGGCAGTCAAGTCGATGGACGCGCTTCGCAAGATGTCGCGAACGACAACACAGGTTCGGCGTCGGGGGAAGGAATCGGAGTTGCCCTCGGAGGAGCTGGTTCCGGGTGATGTGGTGATTCTGGATGCGGGCAGTCTTGTGCCGGCTGATATGCGAGTGATCAAGGCCGGTCAGTTGCAGGCGGACGAGTCGACGCTTACCGGGGAATCGGTACCGGTCGACAAGACGACTGAACCGGTTGAGGAGGATACCGAGCTGCCTGAGCGCAAGAGCATGCTGTTCAAGGGGACCGGGGTGTCGCGTGGATCGGCGGTGGGGGTTGTTACGGCGACGGGCAGACAATCGGAGCTGGGCAATATATCGCAGATGGTTGAGGAGGCTGAGGACGAGTCGACACCGTTGGAGAAGCGGCTGAACCGTCTGGCGCACAAGCTGATCTGGATCACGCTGGGGCTCAGCGTGGTGGTGGCGGTGACGGGGGTAGTTCGGGGTAAGCAGTTGGCCCTGATGATCGAGAGTGCGGTAGCTCTTGCGGTGGCGGCGATTCCGGAGGGCCTGCCGATCGTGGCGACCGTAGCACTGGCGCGGGGGATGCTTCGGATGGCCCGTCGCAATGCGCTGATCAATCGGTTGGCCTCGGTAGAGACACTGGGCACGACGAGTGTTATCGGGACCGACAAGACGGGTACGTTGACAGAGAACCGGATGACGGTGACGACTTTGGTGACCTCACGGGCACGGTATGAGACCGGTGATGAATCTGACTCCGGTGGTGTCGATGCGGAGCCATTTGAGGCGCGTGGTGAGGGTGCAGAGGAAGGCGAGAGAGCGGATTTCGAGCGGGCCATGAAGGTGGCAGTATTGTGTAACAGCGCGAGGCTACCTGATGGTGACCAGGATGAGAATGAGGGCGATGAGCAGGACGAGGGCCATGGAGATCCGCTGGAATTGGCTCTTTTGCGGATTGGACGGGAACTGGGTATCGATCGCACGAAGCTGCTTGAGGAGTATCCGGAGGAGCGCGAGGAACCGTTCACCTCGGACACGATGATGATGGCGACCTTTCATGAGGACCCCGATGGCGGGTATTTGGTGGCGGTCAAGGGGGCACCGGAGGCGGTAATAGAGGTGTGTGATGCGGTCGCGGGTGGTGAGGACGGGGCACTCGATGATGACGCTCGTGAGCAGTGGCAGAAGAAGAACAAGGAGCTTGCCGCCGATGGATTGCGAGTGCTGGCGCTGGCGAGCAAGAAGGCTGACAGTGCGGAAGATGATCCATATGCCGGGTTGACCTGGCTGGGGCTGATTGGCATGGTTGATCCTCCCCGTGGAGATGTGGCGCAGGCGATTAGTGAATGTCAGCAGGCGGGGATTCGGGTGGTGATGATGACGGGTGATCAGGCAGACACGGCCCGAGCGGTGGCTGAGGCGATTGGGTTGGTAGAGGAGGGGGACGATCCGACAGTGGTGACGGGGCGTGAGCTCTCGGAGTATGAGAGAAGCGACAATGAGTTATCTGAGGACGAGCGGAAGAAGCTGCTTGGTACCTCGATTTTCGCGCGTGTGAACCCGCGCCAGAAGCTGATTTTGATCGATCTTCACCAGTCGAATAATTCGGTAGTAGCCATGACCGGTGACGGTGTGAACGATGCGCCGGCGCTCAAGAGTGCCGATATCGGGGTGGCCATGGGGAAACGTGGTACGCAGGTGGCCCAGGAAGCAAGTGACATGGTGCTCAAGGATGACGCTTTTCCGACTATAGTGTCGGCCATTCGATACGGTCGCGGGGTGTTTGAGAACATTCGCAAGTTTTCGATCTATTTGTTTTCGGGTAATTCGGCTGAGATCATTGCGGTTGCGGCGGCCTCGGTAGTCAAGTTACCGTTGCCATTGTTGCCATTGCAGATCTTGTTTTTGAATTTTGTCCTTGATGTGTTTCCGGCGCTGGCGCTTGGTTTTGGAGAGACGCGAAAGGGCGTGATGAAAGAGCCGCCGAGGCCAATCGGCGAGTCGTTTTTGGCTGGGCGGCACTGGGTGGCCATTGCGGTGTTTGGTGTGATCATTGCGGCACCGGCGCTGGGGGCGTTGACGATCGGCCTGTACGTGCTCGGTCTACCAGAGGATCAGGCAGTGACGGTGAGTTTTCTGGCGATAGCGCTTTCACGTTTGTGGCACGTGCTCAACATGCGCAGTGACGATACGACATTGTGGTCGAATGAGATAGTTAGTAATCGCCTGGTGTGGGCTGCGGTAGGTTTGTGCGCGGTGCTTATCGTGGGGGTTGTCTATGTGCCGGGGTTGAGTGACGTGTTGGGATTGACGCCGCCTACCGTGTCGGGGTGGCTGGTGGCATTGGGGGCAAGCGTGGTACCGTTGATTTTGGGCCAGATCCTGAAGGGCCTGCGAGTGATATCGACGACGTAACAAGCAAGTGAGGATAATGGTATGACGAATACCGGGGAAGATTCCAGATCATTTGTGGGCAAGGCAGCGGTGGTTGTCGGGCTGGCAACCACCGTCGTGATTGTGCTGTACCTTGTGGGGCACCTGGCGCAGATGTTGTTGGTTGTTTTCGGAGGTGTTCTGTTCGCTGTCTTTTTGGACGGGTTGACGGGGCAACTGGCGCGACGCACACGTCTCCCTCATTCGATCAGTCTGGCGGTAGTGATTGTGGGGTTGGTGGCATTGATTGTGGGGTCGGCGCTGTTTGCAGGTCCGCGTCTTGGCGAGCGTTTTTCGCAGCTTGCGGAGCGGGTCCCGGCAGCCATAGAGGACATTGAGTCCACGCTCAGTGAGTATGAGTGGGGTCAGCGCATAATTGACTCGATAGCCACGGCGGATACAGACCTGTCGGCCGGGTCGTATGTGATTGGTCGGGTGAGTGGGGTTTTCTCGACGGCTTTGGGGGCGGTTTCGGCGTTGCTGATTGTGTCCTTTCTGGGGGTTTACCTGGCTGCCGCTCCGCGGCTTTACACGCGCAACTTGAAGATGCTGTTGCCGAAGCGGCATCGCAAGCGCGCGAGTGAGGTGCTGGATGGAGTTGGCACAGCGCTGCGCTGGTGGCTGGTCGGACGCTTCGCATCGATGGCGGTGGTGGGTATCTTGACCTCGGTGGGGCTGTGGATCGCGGGGGTTCCGCTGGCGTTGACGTTGGGACTGATTGCGGCAGTGTTATCGTTTGTGCCGTTCATTGGTCCGATTTTCTCGGCGATCCCGGCTGCGTTGGTGGCACTGGCTGACGATCCACTGTTGGTAATCTGGGTGGTTGTCATCTACTCGATTGTGCAATTGCTGGAGTCGTATTTGATCACACCGCTGATTCAGCAACGTGCGGTGCACATACCGCCGGCTTTATTGATCACGGTGGAGATACTGATGGCGGTGCTTTTCGGTATTGCAGGCATCTTGCTGGCTACGCCGTTGGCGGTGATGGGGATAGTGCTGGTACAGATGCTATATGTTGAGGATACGCTGGGCGAAGAGGTCAGTGTCATGGGAAGGCACTGATTCTTGTCGCGGGTTATCTGGGAAGGGTGAGGCAGGACAGGGGGTCCGGGTCGGCGCTGGTGGTTGGCTCAGGGGCGGGGAGAAATGCCGAGTATATTGGGGACGGGCCAGGCGAGGTTGTTATTCTTGATGAAGCCGTCCTCTCCCTCGCCGACTAATTCAATCTCGAGTTCGTTGTGACGGAGATAGAGTTGCGCTTCGGGACCTCCCTCGAGGTGTTGGGCGGCAATGATGTTGATGGGCAATCCGAGCAGTATTTCGTTGAAGTCGTGCATGGTCATGGGGGTGCGGCTGAACAGGAACAACATGTTGCCGTGAGCATCCTCGCCGAGGGCGGCCTCGGACCATCGTTTATCGCCTTTGGGCCACCGGTTTTTGGCTGGCCGCTTGATGAGGCGGATATTTTGTACGACCAGTTCGTAATTGGTTATGGCAGAGTCGATATCGGTTTCATCGAGATCGAAAATGCGAAATGGGGGCAGGCTGTCATGGCGGGATCCATAGGCGGCGACGGATCGGTAGTCGGAGGAGACGACGGTGGGATTGTTGATGTGGTCACCGTTCTTGAGATAGCCGACGTGGGTGGAGTGGTCTTGCAGGAACATGCCGGCATTGATACCTGCGATGAGGCTATGTTCATTGACCCAGTCGCGAATGGACTGTCCCGCATCTCGATCGGACTCGCTGAGGCAATAGGCGCGGAGTTCGAAGTGTTCGGGGTCGATACGAAGGATCAGGATGACAGAATCTTCAGCCTGACCGGCGCCAAAGGCGAACCGGGCAAGGTCGAGTC
>CAZXRO010000156.1:0-6576 GCA_964642435.1 uncultured Ignavibacteriales bacterium | reverse complement strand
GCCACCGTCAGGACCGCCCGGCCCCGGGAGAGTGTAGGTCAGGTCGGTCGGTGCACCGGTGAGTTGACCGGAGGCCTGCGCCGGTCCGATACCAGGCGGGAACGAACCGGTGTTCACGATGGTGGAGGCAAATGCGAAGTTTGGCAGGCTCACCGAAACGCCGGACTGCGAGTTGACCGAGCCAATCCAGTCAGACGCGGTCAGCAGCGTCTGGCCCGGAGCGCCGCCACCGATCTGGGTGACGGTAGCGCCGAGTTCGTTCAGGCGCGCTATCTGGTCGAACATGTTTTGTGTGCCGGTGTAGGTGCCGAAGTTGGTTGTGACAGAGATGACATCGCAATCGGCATCGAATATGTCAACAGGGAGGCATATCTCAGCAGGGTTGCACAGGAACAGTGTGCTGTCGGGCAGGGTGACCTGCGGGGCACTCGCCAGGGCCACCGATATGGTCACGGTATCGATCGTCACTGTTCCGAGGATGTCCTCGGCGAGGAAGACGAACTCGTAATCGCCGCTGGAGGTGGGCAGGAAGCAATGCCCGGTGGCGAGCGATCCAACTGCGGAGTCGGGGTTGAAGAAGCCTTCGCCCGATATCATCTCGACCCAGATCGAGTCGCCCTCGCAGTTCGGGTCGGTGATGGTGAAATCGAAGCAGATCGAATCGGTCGAGCAGAGGACCACACTGGAGTCGTTCAGTGCGAACTCCGGTGCATGGTTTGCAAAACGGATCTTCACCACCAGGTCTTGGTAATCCTCATCGCCGCCGTTTTCGAGGTCCTCCCAGCATATCAGGTACTCGTGAGGCACGCCCGTCGAGTAGACCCAGAAGTGATCGAAGTTGTCCGAGTTCAAGTAGGTCTCAGACAGCCACGTGAAGTCCGGTTGCGGGTAATTGGGTTTGAGATAGAAGCCAATGGAGTCTGCCGTTGCAAGGGTGAACTGCACGGAATCGCCCGGCTGGTCGCTCGGTCCGAACAGCTGGTAGAAGACTGAGGTATCGCCGGCGACGTAGTAACCGCTGGTCGCATAGAGGGCTGAACGAGCCACCTCAAGGATCATAGTCGCCTGGTTGAACCCGTCCTGGCCGCAGAATACTTCCCAGCCAAGCTCATCGTTGGCGACATCAATTGAATAACCCAGTGAGTCAAGCAAATCCTGAAGTGAAGATTCATCGGCTGTCGCCTTGTTGTAGAGCGAATCAATGACAGCCTCTTTACCCTGCGCGTGAACGCTGGCCGCTGACAGGCAGAACAGCAGGATCGCTGCCAATGCGACGAGTTTCACAAAGTGGCGAGTTACCATGAGTGCTTCCCTTGTGGTGTCTATAGTTTTCGGTCCAAATTGCACTATGTACTACATCATGTTACTTGCTGTACATTCTGCCCAGGATAGAAGGAGATCGTGACATTTGGCGCGTAGAACCGCTTGTTGTCTGAGAAGAGGACACAACACAGCCGTTGCCGCGTTTGGGAGACCACTTGAACTGTGATGTGAAAGGGTAGGACGTGAACAATCGTCCATTCTCTCTCCCTGTCAATCGATTACCTTATCGTCCATCTACCTGCGCTGTTCTCCTGGTCACAAAACTCGCATTCCCCAGCAATCCCTCAATGCAGAGTGCCAAGTGTGACCAATTGAACGTTTCTCGTCCATATATATAGTAATCGCGCGAGGCGTTTGAGTCAAGTTGAAATCCGTGGTTTGGGCTGACTGTACAGGCTTTTTCCTGTGTTCCTGGGCTCAATTGAACATCTTCATGCAACAAGGTGAATAGGCTCACTCGTAAATGGTACTTGAAGATAACGCGCGACGCGGATATCTTGGATGTAAACGCAGCCAAGGGAGGATACGTTCTTGGGCTACACAATCGAGGTGAGGTCAATAGTTCGCGATTTCGGTTCCCACCGGGCGGTCGACAAGCTGTCGTTTGGTGTGAAGCCGGGCGAGGTGTTTGCCCTGCTGGGGCCCAATGGTGCCGGCAAGACGACAACTATCAAGATGATGCTCGGTATGCTCCGTCCGACGGACGGGGAGGTCGTGTTTCAGGGAGATCCGGTGTCGTTCGGCCAGGTCGACTACAAGAGCAAGATCGGTTATGTGCCTGAATCCTGCGCATTGTATGAGAATCTGACCGGTCGTGAATACTTGGAGCTGGTGGGCAACCTGCATCACATGCCGCCTGAGCAGATATCTGATATGGCCGCGCAATTACTTGAAGCATTGCAACTTAAGAGTGCTGCAGGGAATCTCATTCGCAGCTACTCCAAGGGCATGAAACAGAAGGTCCTGATTGCCTCGGCGCTGCTGCACGACCCGGACTTGATCATACTCGATGAGCCGTTCTCGGGGCTCGATGCCAACGCTGTGGCGGTTTTCAAGGAGATCATTCGGGAGTCGGCTCGGTCTGGCAAGGCAGTGGTTTTCTGCAGCCACATTCTGGAGGTTGTCGAGCGGCTTGTGGACCGGTTGCTCATTATTGACCACGGAAAGCAGTTGTTCACCGGGACTCCCAGGGAGGTAGCCGAGACGACGGGGTTGGCCTCACTTGATGAAGCGTTCGGGCGATTGACGGGTGCGACTGACAGCGATGATCAGGCACGCAAGATCGTGCAGATCATACGCGCCGAAGCGGGCGGGCAGGCACCGGAGAAGACCGATGGCTGACCAGTCTCAGACCATTGACTGGGGTCAGGTTCGCGCCATGCTCAGGGCCTCGCTCAAAATCGACTGGCGCGGCGCGAATAATCCCTGGGATTTCAGCGGCTCCAAGAAGAGCAGGTTTCCGCCCATGCTCTTGGTCCTGTTGATGAACTTCCTGTTCAGTATCATGGTATCCATGTTTGGCGCTCTCCCGGACAAGTCCAGCGCTATTGTTCTCGGGGCTACGGCGTGTATGCTGTTCATTGCTTTTCAGATTCTTCTGGAGTTCGGTAATATCCTGATCTCACCCACAGACTATTATGTCATTGCTCCGCATCCGGTTAGCTCGCGGACGTTCTGGGTGTCCAAGATGCTGCACCTGCTTGTCTATGTGGCCATGCTCACTGTGGCCATTACGATGCTGCCGGCCATCGTGATGACCATAACCGGAGGACCGGGCTTCGTGCTTCTGCTTGTTGTCATGTTTGCGCTGTCGACCCTGTTCGGGACAGTGCTGGTGATGAACCTGTATACCTTCCTGATGAACACGCTTGGCCGCGGCCGTATGGAGCGCATCCTCGGTTATATTCAACTGGTTTTTATGCTGGTTGTCTATGGCGGCTATTTCGCCTTTACGGACAAGATCGGGAGCATTCTAAAAGGCCTTGATCTCACCTCGGCGTGGTGGATGCGGTTGCTGCCACCGGACTGGTTCATGGGATGGTACCGGCTGGCAGTGGGTCGCGCCGACCCAATGGACATTGTACTGGCCGGTGGCGCAACGCTGCTGTTCGGTGTGCTGATCTGGCTTGGGATGGGCAACCTGTCGATGAACTACGCGGAGTCGCTGAGTGAGCAGAAAACTACTGGAGCAGCCAAGCCGGAGCCATCGTCAAGGAAAGCGGCCGGGACTCCCTGGGTGCAGAGATTGGTGGGTACTACGCGTCCGGAGGATAGGGCAGCCTTGCTGCTCACGTGGTCGCACTTCAAACACGACATAAAATTCCGGCTGGCGATACTCTCGGCACTGCCGTTGGTATTACTGTACCTCTTTCTGGGGTGGAAGGAAGGCATGGATATGCCTGACCCGTTTCTCGTTGGCGAGGCGGTGAAATCGAGCCGGCCGCATTTCTTTATTGTTATCGCGTTTGCCATCATGCCGATGATTTTCCAGGGCGCAGTGGGCTTTTCGAGCTACGCCAGTGCCTCCTGGGTATTCCATGCCGCTCCCTGTGATCGGCGCCAGCTGGTACTGGCCGGTAAGCGGGTTGTGCAGACCGTGTTTATGCTCCCGGCCATGGGGATGGTGACAGCCATCTACTGGTGGTTCTTCGGACACCCTGTGCATGCCGTGATGCATGCCGCGTTGCTGTATGCGATTGTGCTGGTCGTTCTGACACTCGTTCACCTCGTCGGTTCCGGCCTGCCCTTCTCTGCCGAGAAGAATGCCTCGGGCTCGGCTGGTCGCAACGTGGCCTCGTTCCTTCTGGCAATGATCCCTGTTGTACCGTTCATGATCGTCTCGGCAATCGGCTATGGAAGCTACTGGATATGGGCCGCTATGCTCGCGGTCGTACTGATGGTGAATTATCTCCTGGTGAAGGCTCAGAACCGTCGCCTGTCGAAGGTCTTGTACGATCTGGAGTTCACGCAGTAGCGGCTGCCCATACTCGAATGAATATGAAAACGGGCAGCGTGATGCGCTGCCCGTTGCTTGTTGTCGTCTTGTGGTCGTTCCGGCTACGCGATAGTCACTTCCTTGGTGAGGAAGACATCCTGGATAGTATTGAGCAACTCAACACCGTCTTTCATGGGACGCTGGAATGACTTGCGGCCGGAGATCAGCCCGGTGCCACCGGCACGCTTGTTGATAACGGCCGTGCGCACGGCCTGGGCGAGATCGTCCTTGCCCTTGGAGGCGCCGCCGGAGTTGATCATACCGATTCGGCCCATGTAGCAGTTGACAACCTGGTAGCGTGTGAGGTCAATCGGGTTGTCGCTGGTCAGATCAGAGTAGACCTTATCGTGGGTCTTGCCGAAATCGATAGCCTTATAGCCGCCATTATTGGTGGCCTGTTTCTGCTTAATCAAGTCGGCGCCGATCGTCACGCCGATATGATTGGCCTGGCCGGTCAAATCAGAGGCGGTGTGGTAATCGGTTCCGTCCTTCTTGAAGGCGGGGTTGCGCAGGTAGCACCACAGCACCGTGAAAAGGCCCAGTTCGTGGGCATAGCTGAAAGCATCGGAGACTTCCTGTAACTCGCGGCTGAAGTTCTCGTTGCCAAAGTAGATGGTGGCCCCTACGCCCACGGCGCCGAGGTTGAAGGCGTCCTTTACGCTGGCGTACATGATCTGGTCGTAGTCATTGGGGTAGGTCAGCATTTCGTTGTGGTTCAGCTTGACAATGAACGGAATCTTGTGGGCATACTTGCGGCTGACCGCACCGAGAACGCCAAACGTTGAGGCGACTCCATTACAGCCTCCCTCAATCGCTAACTCCACAATCTTCGCCGGATCGAAGTAGATCGGGTTGGGGGCAAACGAGGCACCACCGGAGTGCTCAATTCCCTGGTCGACCGGAAGAATCGAGAGGTAGCCGGTCCCCGCCAGACGACCGGTATTGAACAACCAGTTCATAGAGCGCAGGACGGCCGGTGAGCGGTCGGTGTGTGCGAAGACACGATCCATGTAATCCGGCCCGGGCAGATGGAGCTGCGTCTTGTCGACCGTCTTACACTTGTGGGTCAGGAGGTCCTTGTCCGGCCCCAACAGCTGTTCGATCTTGTCTATCATAACCATATTCTCCTTACGGTTGGTATTTCCCTGTTCACACAATATTACTAATCAGTCGGCACTCCAAATGCAAGCCTGATCGCAGGAAATCCTCGCCTCTGGCGGGGATGTATCCCATATATCGGCTAAAACTGCCAAACCAATATTAGACCGGCGGTATCCTTTTTCCCCAGATTGGATGGGGTTACCTTAACACCGGGACTCCAGTGCCGTTTCAGCAGTTCCTCGGCGATTACCCAGCTATAGACAGCACTGATGTACACATCGCTGGGCCAGTGGTTATCACTGGTGATCCGCTGGATGCCGGTGGCGGCGACCAGGCTGTAGGCGACTGTCGTGAAGGCCCAGTGGTTGACCCGGTGAGAGAGTATCCTGGCCAGTGGCATGATGTTCGACATGTGACCTGAGGGGAACGAGCCTCCCTCGTCGAACACGAAATTATAGGGCCCCTCTCCGATGCGGGGCCGGGTGCGTCCTACCAGGGTCAGACCGATCTGGCGGACGCTGGAGGTGAGATAGTAGGCCTCAAGGTACTCGGCAGTAACGGAGGTCAGCGGGTCCAGGCCGATAAGGTAACTGGCCCCCATAGTCGCGATGACCCACTTGATTGTCACATTACCGTTGCCAACCCACTCGATCTCTTCGCCGGCATCGACGATCTGTTTGAGGGGAAATTCGTGGCGGTTGCGTTTGATGGCATCGAATATCTCCTGGTCGTATGCATAGATCACTCCGCCGACAGCGAGGATCCCGCCCAGCCAGAGCGCGCTTCGCTTGTTGAGGCGAGCGGGGGAGGTGTAGATACGCTTGGTGTCGCTCCAGAACGTGCTGGCCGCATAGCTTACATCATTGGTGAAACTACTCCAGACGCGGCGACAGGCTGTTAGAGAATCCGAAGTTGCTGCCTCATCCGTATCAACAAGCAGTCTTGTACGAAGGGAGAGCTGAAAGGCCATGCGGTCGGTGAGCCGTGGGGGTGATTCGGGCACGGCAGCCTGGGGCCGGGTCGCGCCGGCAAGCACGGTTGCCGGGCAGACTGCGAGGCAGGCCACTGCCAGAGAGACCATCACCAGTGATAGCCAGGGAAGCACATTCTTGTGGGCATGTTGGGTAGCCCGCTCGTAGGTAGTCATAGATGGGACA
>CAZXRO010000155.1:0-6585 GCA_964642435.1 uncultured Ignavibacteriales bacterium | reverse complement strand
CCAGATATGAACCTATTGCAGGCACACTATGCAATGCACGCGCAGAAACCAATGTCATCGGAGATGCTGGTGATTGGTCTGTATGGCAGGCATGTGGACGTCGAGGTCGGTGGGATGGAACGCGAGGGTGTGGACAAGATCGGCTACGCCTCCCTGGCCAAACGACGTGTGACCATGACCGACATCGATCTGCCTGAGGACCTCAGGCACTGGTGGCCATTTGTGATGTCACATATTCTGGCTCATGAGATATACCACGCCCTCGCTGGAGCAGTGCATGTGTGGCATGTTGACGCTGTCATGAACCCGTTATTCACGTGGCCGATGAGCGATCGGCTGGATTCGGTCAACGCCGCCCTGTTTCAGTCGGTCGTCATCGAACAGCAACTGGCCGGAAGCAAGGCAGCGTACGCTCAGCGGGTTGTCGATGCTGTCGGTGGGCAACTGCGTACGTCACTGATCGACTGGCCTCAGTTTGCCTATGACTTCAGCGATGTGCTGGCCAGCCAAATGAAGACGCCGGATATCGACAGCCTAATGCGCAAGGATCTGATCACAGCGGCATTTGGCGTGGAATTGCTCAAATCGACCGACTCGACAAGCCGGGCCCGAGCAGCCGATGCTTTTGCACAGTTGTCAGCGCGCTATCCCAAGGAGGCCTCGTTTTGGTATTGGCTGTCGCGTTCGAGTTCGGGTCCAGTTGCCGACACTGCTCTTGCCAAAGCGTCCCGGATGGGTTACTATCCGGCACAGATGGAACTTGAGAGAGGAACCAAGTGGTGAAGCGTCCCCTGAAACTCAATAGAAGTACCGAGGATGCCCGTCGTTGGACGGCAGAGCAGCTTCTGGCGCTGTGCCGGTTCGCCGAGATTGGGCCCCGGGTGCTGGACCTGCTGGCTCAACGTTTCGGTGATCCGGAGGATATCCTGCGAGTCAGCCCGGAGCAGCTGCGGTCTATCGAGGGGATGACCGAGGAGCAGGTGGAGCAGATAACGAATGCGGCGCGCCGGTTGCCGGAGGCCAAAGACTACTACAACGAGCTGCGGGCACGTGATATCGATGTCGTGACCCGTTTTGATCCGGTGTTTCCACATAAGCTGAT
This sequence comes from uncultured Ignavibacteriales bacterium, assembly GCA_964642435.1. GTDB lineage: Bacteria > Zixibacteria > MSB-5A5 > GN15 > FEB-12 > WJKG01. Next base: position 5,483 of record CAZXRO010000155.1, on the reverse strand, counting down.
GGATCTGAATGATCCGCCGCCGCTTCTGTACACTCGTGGCCGGTTGCCGCAGAATGATCGCAAGACGGTGACAATCATGGGTTCGGCGAGTCCCACAAGTGAGGGGATCGAACTGACGGTTGAACTGGGCAAACGGTTTGCCGAGGCCGGGGTACAGGTGATAGCCTCGATACGATCCGGAATCGACTCCTCGGCGCATCTTGGCTGCCGGGCAGCCGAGACCCCAAGCGAACAAGAACGCGCATCGTTCGCCATTCTGGACAGCGGCATGAACGAAATCCTGCCGGCCGAGAACGTCCCCCTGGCGATTGATATCGCCCAGGCCGGGGGAGTGATCAGCGAATATCCGCCCGAGGAAGAATTCCAGCCCTGGAATCTCCAGCAGACCAATCGCCTGCTTGTTGGGATTTCGCAGGCGGTCGTCGTAACCGAGGTATACACCGGCGACGAGGTCGCGCTGGATATGTTGGAGTTCTCCAGTCAGATTGGACAACTCGTCTTCCTGATGATCGATCCCCGATATGGCGCCCTGACCGATGAGGACGCTATGCGGCAGGCGGTGACCTTCGGGGCCATTCCATTGGTTGGGCTGGAGCGGCTTCAGGATGTTATCGATTCTCTCGTGTGAGTCGACTGCATGGAAGACTCGTATGTGACCATCAAACAGCCTGCCCGACATGAAATCAAAGTCAAAGGATCACGATTCATCGGCGAGAGTTTCCATGCCGGATCACCCGACGAGGCTATCGCATCTTTGGAGCAGGTGCGCAAGCGAGAACATGCTGCGACACATCACTGCTTCTCGTGGCGGACGGGATTGTTCGATGATCGCCAGTTCAAGTACTCCGATGATGGTGAACCCTCGGGCACGGCGGGAAAGCCGATTTACGACGTGATATGCGGTCACGAGCTGGATTACACGCTGGTTGTGGTCACACGGTATTTTGGCGGGACAAAGCTGGGCACCGGGGGATTGGTTCGGGCGTATTCCGAGGCGGCCCAGGGCGTGCTGGAGGCCTCGGGGCAAGAGCGCCATTTCGTGATGTCACAACTTGAGATCACAATCGATTTTTCGCTGTATGATTCCCTGATGAAGTTGATGCACCAGCATGGCGCGGTGCAGGACGACGCTGGGTTTACGGATAAGGTGCGGGTCCTGGCGGCGATCCGCCAATCACGTGCGGAAGACTTCGAAAGAGCAATCACAGACCTGAGTAAAGGGCAGGCAGAGATTGAAAAGGTCGGTACAACATACCGTTGACGTGCTCGGGCTCGGCATAACACCGTTCGATGTGGCTTTCGGGATCGAGCGTTTTCCCGAGCCTGAAGGCAAGCTCAATGCCTCCTGGTTGCATATGCAGGGTGGTGGGCCGGTCCCAAATTGCCTGGTTGGTCTGTCGCGTCTGGGGTGCCATACTTCGCTGATCGCCCCAGTCGGCGATGATATCTTCGGTGACCGTGTGATGGAAGAGTTGGCGCATGAGCGGGTAGATGTCGGCCACATGATTCGCAAGCGCGGGCAGAGTCACCTTGCGGCCGGGTTGGTTGAGCAGGGAACAGGACGGCGCACCTTTGTCTTGTACCGCGAGCTTTTTGTCCGGGCGTCAGATTTGCGAACCAGCACGTATCCGCGACCTGAGATCGTGCATGTGGACGGTCGCGATGTCCCGGCCAATGTTCGTCTGGCAAAGTGGGCGAAGCGGGTGGGAGCGACGGTAACGCTTGATATTGGCTCGATTCGCAACGATGTTTCTCCCTTGTATCCACTCGTGGATCACCTGGTGGTTGCCGATGCCTATGCCTGCGGCGTCACCGGTACCACCTCGATTCGAGGAGCTGTGGAACGGTTGCGGTACAAGTGCGGCGGTACGGTGGTGGTGACGGCAGGAACTGCGGGATCGTTGGGATTCGAGAATGGACGGTGGATTCGGCAGCCGGCTTTTCGTGTGAGTACAGTAGACACGACCGGGGCTGGTGATCTCTTCCACACGGGATATTTGTATGGTCTTCTCAAAGGCTGGCCCCTTTGCGAGCGACTGCGGTTCGGATCCGCGGTCGCTGCTCTGAATTGTATGAAGCACGGTTGTCGAGTGGGTGCACCGACCCTGACCGAGGTGAAGCGGTTCCTCATGCGGAGTCCCGAGTGTTATGATTGAGTGGCTCAGCGAGATCGACAAGGCGCTGTTCTTGTTTTTCAACGGTACACTGGCGAATCCCGTATTCGACTTCGCAATGCCGCTGTTGACAGACGGGGACAACCTACGGGTCCTCTATGGCCTGGCGATGGTCGTGCTACTCATCAAGGGGAATGCACGATTGCGCTGGCTGGTGCTGGTGTCGGCCCTGGTGCTGACGGCGACCGACCAGATATCGGCCTCGGTGATCAAGCCGATGGTCGATCGATTGCGGCCGTGTCATGCCCTGGAGAACGTTCACTTGCTGGTCGGTTGTGGAGGGGGCAAGGCGATGCCCTCGGCCCATGCGGCCAATGCCTTTGGGCAGGCAGCGCTATTCTCTCTGGCGACACCGCGCGTGCGATGGTACCTTTGGGCGTTTGCCGGCTGCATAGCTTTCAGCAGAGTTTTTGTTGGTGTGCATTATCCCGGCGATATCATCGTTGGGGCGTTGCTCGGGACGATTATTGGCATGTTTGCCGCGTGGGCTTTCGGGCAGATATGGCGCCGATGGAAGGAACGGTCGCGACACAAATCCCCTGCGGTAAGCGCAGGTTCCTGACAGGAGGAAGCATATGAGCAGGATCACAATCGAAGTTAGGCAGGGGGACATTACCGCCGCCGATACCGAAGCCATTGTCAATGCGGCCAACAACGAGTTCTGGATGGGGTCCGGGGTAGCCGGTGCAATCAAGAAGGCCGGCGGCCAGGTCATTGAGGACGAGGCCATGGCCAAGGGACCGGTCATGCCCGGTGAGGCGGTATGCACCGGCGCGGGGAGATTGCCGCTGAAGTATGTCATTCATGGCGCTGTCATGGGGCAGGACTTACGCACCACCGACAAGCTGATTCGCCAAACCACTATTGCCTGCTTGAATATTTGCGAGAAACTCCAGTTGAGCTCGGTTGCTTTTCCGGCTTTTGGTACCGGAGTGGGAGGCTTCCCAATTAAAGCGTGTGCCAATATCATGATTGGCACCGTTCGTAACTACGAATCGGTGGCGAAGTCAATCGAGCGGGTGCAGTTTGTTCTGTTCGATGAGTCTGCCTATGGTGTGTTCTCGAAAGTAGCTGATTCAACGACGTAACAGTGACTCTCCGGGAGGCGGTGGTGAGTCAATGTTACTCTCCGGGAAGATGCTCGATTTTGGCCTTAAAGCTGCCAATGAAGCCCAGACGATCCCCGAAGTGGTTGGCATAGTCGGCGTCGATTGTGGCGTACAGCCAGCCTGAGCTGATAGAATCGATTACCAGGTGGCCACTCTCAGGGTGGTACAGCTTGTCCTCCGGGGGAACATCGTATATACCAAGCACCTGTACCAGCGAGTTGCCAATAGCGGGTCGGTCGCCCGTTGTGATGATGGTGGGTAACTCGTAGTATAGTCGTATCCGGACATAGAGGTCGAAGGCGAAGACGATGGACACTTCCTCGCGCATATCTATCGCCTCGCCGCGCGTTCCAACGTCCATGAGCAGTACGTGATGATTGGGTGAGTCAATCAGCTTCCAGTTGGCCTCAGTGTCGCCAATGGCCTGGTTGGCGTGTACTTGCGTCTCCTCAATGTCCACCTGTCCCAGCTCCTGGTTGTGGTGCATGTACAGGTCGAGGGCATAGCGACTGGTACAGGCAGCGAGAGTCGCTACCGTGATCAGGGCAAGAGCGACCAGGCGTTTGGCAGCGAGCATTGGTTTAACGTGACGTATACTCATCATCATTCAGACGCTCAACTTGGCGCCACAGTGTAAAGTGGCGCCTGCATAATGCGATAACGTTTATACACATAAGCGCCCATTTGTTCGGCCGCACTGCGCATCAGTTCGTTGGTTTCCAGGATCCATGAGAGCTCTGCCCACTGGTATCCCTTTTCCACGCCTCGATTGAAGATGTGGGTATAGAGCATGGAATCAATCCCCCGGCGTTGGTATTGGGGGATTATCCCCAGAGTGATCACCCTGATACCATCGATCTTGTTGCGTATTTTCGTGTGCCATAGGAGTTTAATGAGGCCGGTGGGGAACAGCGTACCATTGAGGTGAATGAGAGCCTGATTGATATCCGGCAGGCTGAGCAGGAATCCGACCGGTTCCCCCTCGTGCTCGGCGATCAGCGCCAGATCCGGGTCCAGCACCTGCTTGAGATTCCTGGCGGTATACCGGAACTCGTCTTCGTATAAGGGCACAAACCCCCAGTTCTCCTCCCAGGCGCTGTTGTAGATCTTGTTGACTCGCTCCAGTTCGTTATCGAAGTCCTTCATGTTGATCGGACGGATGCTGATATTGCTTCGTTTTTGCAGCCGGTCGACTACACCGCTTATGCGCTGGGAAATTCCGGTACCCTTGGTCAGCTTGTAAGCGACCAGGTCCATAGCCTTCTTCAGACCGAACTGCTCCGCCAGTTTCGGAAGATACGGTGGATTGTAGGGCATCATGACAGCCGGCGGTGAGTCGAAACCCTCCACAAGGAAGGCGCACTCGTGGTTGGTGGAGAAGTTCATCGGTCCACGCATCATTTCCATGCCTTCCTTCTTCAGGTTGATCATGGCTACTTTGAGCAGCGTGGATGCCACCTCGAAGTCATCGATGCAATCAAAGAACCCGAAGAAACCGGTCTTCTCGGCATGGATTTCGTTGTGAGTGAAGTTTACGCAGGTGGCGATTCTTCCCACCACCTGGCCGTCGCGCCGGGCCATGATCAACTTGGTACGAGCGTACCGGTAGAAGGGATTCTTCTTTTTATCGAAGAATTCCAAGCGCTCCGATAGCAGAGGGGCGACATAGTTGGGATCATCGCCGTAGAGCTTGTTCGGCAGGGTGATGAACTGCTTAAGCTCAGAGGTTGATTCTACCTCGACAATCTCAATTGCGCCCATACGTCCCTGTGATCTAAGAGATCAATCCGCGCTTGCGGCCAACCCTGGCCATGACGTCGACGACGCGGTCGAGTTGCTCATCAGTGTGTGTCGCGGTGTAGGAGGTTCTGATCAGAGCCTGTCCCGGCGGTACAGCTGGGGAGATGACAGGGTTAGTGAATACACCTTCCTCGAACAGTTCTTTCCAGAAGGTAAAGGCATCGAGATCCTCCCCGACCACGATTGGGATAATTGGTGTCTGTGTATTCAGAATATTGAATCCGAGCTGACGGAATTCATTTTGCATACGCAGCGCATTCTTCCACAGATGCTCACGTCGCTCCGGTTCGCTTTCAATGATATCAAGGCAGGCCAGTACCGCGGCAGCATTGCCCGGTGGAATGGAGGCGGAAAAGATCAGGGAACGAGCACGGTGTTGAATGTAGTTCAGCACAGGAGC
>CAZXRO010000154.1:0-6625 GCA_964642435.1 uncultured Ignavibacteriales bacterium | reverse complement strand
AGTATCGCTACCCGATGTACTACCGCAAGCACGGTCTGGGGAGGTGGCTGTGACTGATCGGCGCTTCCGCATCCTCGTGCTCGGCGACAGCCGCTCGTTTCATATCGACCGCTACATAGCCCAACTCAAATCTCTCGGATGCCAGGTCATGCTGGCTTCGCTCGAGAACGGCTCCACCCATCACTTCCACCTGCGCCGACGCGGACCACTGCCGGCTCTGCATTACTCGCTCTCGGTCGGCGAAATCCGGGGCATCATCGAGCGCTTCCGGCCCGATATCGTCAATCCGCACTTCGCCTCCGGTTATGGGGCCACCGCCGCCATTGCCGTCCGCCGCGATGCTGTCCCGATCGTCCTGCACCTCTGGGGCTCCGATATCCTCATTGTGCCCAACAAGAGCCCGCTGCATCGACGCAAGACTCGCCTGGCCCTTCGCGCGGCAGCCCACGTCTTTGCCGACAGCCAGTACCTCATGGACGAGGCCGCGAAACTCTCCCCGCTGAGACAGGGCACCGTCTTCCCCTGGGGTATTGAACGCAATCTGCTCCAGTACCATCGGCAGGACTACACCCTCGGCCGTCCCCTGAAAGTCCTCGTACCCCGTATGCACGAACCTGTCTACAACAACATGTTCATTGTCCGCGCCCTCGCCGATCTCGTCCGCCAGGAACAAATACACCTCACCTTCCCCCGTTTCGGCAGCATGACCGGCGTCTTCGAAGAAGAAAGCGCCGTGCTCGTCGGAAACCGGCTGCGTCTCTACGATGTGCTCCGGCGCGAACAGTTCATCCAGCTCATGGCGCAGCACGATGTCTGCCTGTCGGCAGCCCGCTCCGACTCCTCACCCGTATCGGTGATCGAGGCGATGGCCCTCGGGGTTATCCCTGTCGCTGCCGATATCCCCGGTGTGCGCGAATGGCTTACCGACCAAAGCGGGTTCCTCTATCCCCAGGACGATACCCAGGCCCTGCGGCAGATTATCGAAACCCTCGCCACCGACAGCAACGATCACGGCGATATGCGTCGGGCCAATTTCGAGCGCGTGCAAAAGCAGGCCATCTTCGAGGAGAACATCTCACACCAGCTCGACATCATGACAGATCTCGCCGCGTCATGGAGGCGACCATGAAACGCCTGCTGCTGATATGCTACTATTTTCCACCCCTCGGCGGAGCGGGAGTCAACCGACCACTGGCATTGGTCAAACAGCTTCCAAAGCACGGCTGGGAAGTGCACGTGCTCACCGTCAAGCCGGTCACCTATCGCATGTACGAGCCGGAACTGCTCGACTCCATCGATACCACCCACGTCTACCGCTCAGGCTCACGGGACCCCCAGCGTCTCATGTGGCTCATGGGGTTGCGCAAGCCCCGGCAACGGGTTATCGAACGCGCCCGCCCTGCCTCCGACCGGTTCTTCCCCGACAACAAAGTCGGCTGGCTCCGCCCCGCCGTGCGCCTGGGACGAACCCTGGTCGCCAATCAGCGCTACGATGCAATTGTCTCCACCTCGCCCCCGATCACCTGTCACCTCATCGCCCGCCATCTGGCGCGCGAAACAGGGCTCCCGTGGGTTGCTGACTTCCGAGACTACTGGACAAGCCGCAAACCGGCCGATTGGTATGACAGCGACAGCATGACCGCCCGCGCCGAAAAACTGCTCGCCGATATCAGCCGACAGGCCTCCGGTATCGTCGCCGTCAACGGTGCCGTGGCTCACTTTGTCAATGCCTCCTATGTCATCCCCAACGCCTTCGATCCCGACCTCGCCACAGCCTGGCAACCACCTGACCCCGAGGACTTCGTAATCGGCGTGATGGGAACGCTCAACGAAATGCTGCCCATAGCGCCTCTGATCGAACTGCTTCGCTCCCTGCGCCAGCACCAGCCCGACCTGTTTGAGCGCGTCAAGTTGGTCCATGCCGGCGACGTCGACCCCGATTGGCTCACCCGCCAGCTTCAACAGGCTGCCCTCACCGACCGAATGACCTCATGGGGCTTCCTCCCGCGTGAGGAGGCTTTCAAGAAACTCTCCGCGGCCGCCGTCTTCTACCTGGGATTGGCCAACCAGATGGACCTGGGTGTGACCACCGCCCGCATCTATGATATCATCGCCTCCGGAAGACCCATCCTGGCCTGCCTGCCCGGTGAGGGAGAGCTGTCGCAACTGTTGCGTGAGTTTGATCACACCTGCGTGTATGCCCCCGATCAGAACGAACGCGCCCGTGATTGGTTGACCGCACAGATGCGCCGGCACTTCAAGGGAGAGCTGACCCCCAACGCCGACACCCCGGACATCCAGCGCCACTCATCGGTCAGGCTCGCCGAGAGCTATGCCCAACTGCTCGATTCACTCACAGAAACCACATAGTCCGCTACTTCAACAGCACCATCTTGCGCGAACTGACCTGCGCCCCGCTTTCCAACCGATAGAAATAGACACCGCTACCCGCCCGCGTGCCGACATCGGTAGCCCCATCCCATATCGCTTCATGAATCCCGGCGCCAAGCTCACCATCGATCAGCGTCGCCACCCGTTGCCCCAGCAGGTTGAAGACCGCAAGCGTGGTGTGCCCCCGACGATCCAGGTCGAATGCAATGATCGTCGTCGGGTTAAACGGGTTCGGATAGTTCTGGTGCAGCACAAATCGCTCCGGACGTAACACCGGCTCATCAGCCACATCCGTCACCAGCCCGGGCACGAAACCAAACACCGCCGCCGTCGTACCGGCACCACGCATCGCCAGGTAATAGGTCTGCCCCAGCCCGAGATCCTCCGGGAGCGTAACCCACCCATCCAGGTCGGTCGTCAGTTGCTGCAGGACTCCGCCCGTATCGCTGAGCAACACCGCAGTGTTCACTGCCGGTATTCCCTCGCGGTCGGTGAACCGCGCCCGAAACCGCCCCTCGGCAATGGTGACATCACCCACCAGGTGCTGCGGCTGCTCTGTATAGATACGCAGCGCCGGATCGCCAAGGTAAAGCTGACCCATGAGCAGGTCTCGGCAATACGGATACGCCCGGTGCGAGGCATACATCGCCTCGATCGCCGGCAGTTCCGGATGCGCGAACAGTGAGTCGAAAAAGTACTTCTGCAGGTAATGCGAGGTTGCCACCCAGCCCCACCGACTGTATGCCACCATGCCAACCGCCCCGCCATCGGCAATCGCCAGCAGGTCCTGTGACAGGTTGCGACCGGGAAGATTAAACGGCGGTTGGTCCTTGTCGAACGCCGCGTTGTCGCACGCCAGCGAGTATACAAACCCTGCCTTCCCACAACCGGCCAGGTCTCCGGCAGCACCATGCCCCGGTCCCAGGGGCTCGCTCATCAAATACGATTTCGGCCAGTTGTTGAACCCGCTCGTCCGAACTGCAAATGCATCGCTGCGTCCATGCGCTATCACATTGATGATACCCCAACCCTCGCGCATCAGCCCCGCCAGCTCCGGTGCGCTCTGGTTGGTCGGGTTAGCATCCTCACCACTGGCCAGCTCCACACCGTTGACCGTGTCGATCAACACATGCGCCGGAAAGGCCGCCGCAATCCGCCCGTGCTGACCGCCGTTGGAATAATCCCGCATCTGGTCCGAGCTGAAAAAGAAACTGCGTGTCAGGTACTCGCTCTCACCATGACCCGGATTGGTCTCGTAAGTAATCACCTTCTCAACATAGTTCTGCGCCTCCCAGTAGTTGCTGATCGGCAACCTCCCCACCAGGATCTCCGGTATCAGGTTCGCCTCGTCGTCGAGCCGCTCCCCATAGATGCCATCCCCGTCGGCATCCCAGTCACCATCAAGATCGGCGAAATACAAATCGCAGATCTGGAAGTACTCCGGATCCGGCGCCTCGTCTACATCGTACGGAAACGCATACCGCACCGGCAGCACTGTCTCGTCTCCGGCCAGCAGCACATACACCCCGCCCTGTTCATAGAACTCGCCGCAGAACGCCTTCAGCCGGGCCGCGTCATCCACCCCGGCATAGCCTTCGATTATACTGTCAATCGTCACCACCTGAGCTGTCAGCCCCAGTGCACGTCGATGGGCCACCAGGTCTGCAAACGCCGGCGCCAGTGACTGCGAGGTCACCACCACCCAGCCGCCGGCCTCAAATCCGCTCGCCGCCAGCGAGGCACGCCCGGCCAGGTCCTTCCCGGCTTCCGAAACTGGCCGAAGCTCCGTCGAGGACACCTCACGATCACCTATGCTCAGCGTCAGCTCCTGCACCCGCCGACGGTAACTGTCTGCGCCCACCACCACCGGGTATATCACAAACTCCAGCCAGCGACTCCCGGCCAGCTCAACAACCCCCAGCACCTCCACTGGCTGACCCCCGGAGCGGGGGAGAGGCTCCGATTGCCCAGACCCGGCCAATGGCCACTCGCCGGTGGGTATCCGTTCCGCACCAACCACCAATGTTGACTCAGCCGCATACGTCGCCTCGGCACAAAAATCCCCCGCTGATTCTCCCGAAGCCAACTCCACCATCAGGCGGTATCCCGCCAGCACCACCTCCGGCGCCACGGCCACCGAATCCGCTGTCAGATCGGCCAGAAGGCCGCCACATATCATTTCCGCCTCAGCCTGACTGCCGCCGCTGGCTGAAACCGATACGGCTCCGACCGCCGGCGCGAACATGACTACCTCCACAATCACCCATAGCGCCCCAAATGTCCCGATCAGCCCATTTCTCACTGCTCATAGCTCCGTTTCAGGTTGAACCCACCCCCAATAGCGCAACCTGAACTCCCAATTCCCCCAGATCCGGCCCCCTGTATACAAAGCATTGCTCAGTAGCTATTTGCGCAGGACCTGCAGGGAAACCGCCGGAAAGACTACAACCACTGAGCAGATCAAAACAGTGGCCTCTTACCCATATTCTGTGGGCCCGAGGACACCACCCGTCCACCCCCGTTAAAGGCCGAAATTGTGATACTGGTTGGTTGTCAATCACTTACTGGCCGGACTGCAGAACCGGTCATGTTAGTCATTGTCCGGTAGTGGCTTACAGTGTCCACTTTTTTGGAATTCAGGCATAAATTATCTTGACTGGTGGGGGATAAAATGTGATAATAGAGCACCTCTTGGTAAAAAGTGGGAGAGAGTGGAGGATTTCGTGGCCGGGTTTTACGGGCAATACCAAACAACAATGGACGACAAAGGGAGATTCTCCCTGCCGGCTAAGCTTCGCAGTGTGAAGGGAGCCGATCGCAAGCCATTGCTTGAGGGTGACCTGATCCTGACCAAGGGCCTCGAGGGGTGCCTGTCATTGTATGATGAGGGCGAATGGTCCGAGGTACAATCCCGCCTCTCATCCCTGAACTTCACCAAGAAAGACTATCGGCTTTTTAGTCGCCGTTTCTATTCCTCGGCCGCCATCGTCTCGCCCGACCGAAGCGGCCGAATACTCGTCCCGCAACCGCTGATCACCGAGGCGGGCCTCAAAAAGGACCTGCTCGTCATCGGCGTCAACAAATGGATCGAGATCTGGAATCCCGAGCGGTACGAGTACTACCTGCAGCAGTATGCGGGAAGCTATGAGGAAGTAGCCGAGAGGCTGTTTTCCGGCGATGGCACCGAATCGGAGTGAGACGTGGCATGAGCCCGTGATGGCCGAACAGGTCGTCCGACTGCTCGTGGTCAAACCCGATGGCGCCTACCTCGACCTCACTGCAGGTGATGGTGGCCACCTCTTGCGGATGGCGCAGGCAACGGCGAACACCGCCCGGTTATACGGGGTAGATGTTGACGCAGCGGCGGTGGAGCGGGCGAAGCGAAGACTGCAGAAGGAACCGAGAGTGCGGGACGTAGTTCACGCCTCGTATGCTCAAATCGATCAAATTACTACTCGGTGGCCCGACCAGCGGTTCACCGGGGTGCTGCTGGACTTAGGGCTGTCCAGCCTGCAATTGGACCAGGCCGAGCGAGGCTTCTCGTATCGGCTCGAAGGTCCCCTGGACATGCGGTTCTCACAGGATGCCCCAGGCCCGACTGCGGCGGATTTGATCAACACACTGGATGGTAAACAGCTCGCCGACATCTTCCGGGAGTTCGGCGAGGAAAGACAGGCGGCCAGGCTGGCCAGAGCAATCGTCAGGGAAAGACAAGACGGCATGATCCTCACAACCCGTCATCTTGCGGATATCGTCACCAGTGTCATCCACCCCCCGCACCAGAACAAATCGCTGGCTCGTGTCTTCCAGGCCCTGCGCATTGCCGTCAATCATGAACTCGATCATATCGACACTGTTCTGCCCCAGGCGCTCCAACTGCTCGAACACGGGGGACGGATCGGCGTCATCTCATATCACTCACTCGAGGATCGACGTATCAAGCGGTTCTTCCAGCAACAGCAAAAAGGCTGTATCTGCCCGCCGCGCCAACCGGTCTGCACCTGCGGTCGCACGCCCACCCTGTCCATCGTCACCCGCAAGCCGGTCGAGCCTGCCGAACAGGAGATAGCCGCGAACAGCCGCGCACGGTCTGCCCGCCTGCGCGTCGCCGAAAGGAGGACCGCATGAAAAATCCGGTCCGCCTGCTGCTGGAAACCAGCGCCATCCGCTCCTCGTTGCTGCACCGCGTTCGCACCCACCGCTATTTCCCGGTGGCAGCCTTCATCGTCGCCCT
>CAZXRO010000153.1:0-6649 GCA_964642435.1 uncultured Ignavibacteriales bacterium | reverse complement strand
GCCACGATCCCGAATCACAATCCGGTGATCTGGCCAAACCGAATCTCAAGGGGGCATACCACCGGCAGTGCCTGTCGTGTCACCGGGAATGGAGCCACGACAGCAAGTGTGTCGTCTGCCACGAGCCGGCCAAAGATGAAATCCTCTCGACAGCGCCCCCCGATCCAACAGATATCATCGGACACTCGCATCCCGTCATCGCTGTGCCGGTCACCAAGGTCTATACGACCACCTATGAAGAGGGGCCGGTCGTGACGTTTCAGCACAATGAACACATAGAGCTCTTTGGCTTTCGTTGTGTCGATTGCCACCAGCAAGAGAGTTGCAGCAATTGCCATGACATCGAAAAACAGACCAGGGAAACCCGAACCCCGGAGGAACTTCATGCCGCCTGCTACGAGTGCCACGCCGATGACGCCTGCAGCAAGTGCCACGACAAGACAGAACGTCCAGGGTTCACGCATCATAGCACCGGATGGCCGCTTGGCAAGTATCATGAGAGCCTCGACTGCTGGTCCTGCCACCCGGCTGACAAACAGATCAGTCGTCTGGACCCAACATGCGCAAACTGTCACGACAATTGGAATCAGGAGAATTTCCACCACGCGGTCACCGGACTTGAACTCGATGAAATACACGGAGAACTCGATTGTATTGACTGTCACAAAGAGCTAAGATTCGACCAGGAACCGGTGTGCAGTGACTGCCACGATGATGGCCGGACGGCCCGGACCACCCCTCCGGGCATCCACAGGCACACCAACTGATACCAGTCAGTCACGGACTGCCCGACAGGCAAAAGACTATGAATAACCATTGGCACAGAAAAGTGGCAAGATCGGCGTCGCAGGTAGCACCCTTTGAGAAACACACGCTGGAATATGACCTGTGGTTCAAACAGAACTCCTACGCCTATCTCTCGGAATTGCAGGCCCTGAGACAGCTGTTTCCTGCACACAGCAGAAGTATCGAGATTGGTGCCGGAACAGGACGTTTCGCCGCTCCCCTTGGCATTACCTTTGCCGTCGAGCCGTCCTCCAATATGCGAGAGATTGCCAGGAAAAGAGGCGTCGTGGCCATCCCCGGCACCGGCGAGGCTCTGCCATTCAAGGATGCCGGCTTTGACGCCGTGCTCATCGTCACAACGATCTGTTTCCTGCGTGATGTTGCACAGACGTTTGCCCAGTCGTATCGAGTCTTGAAGCCAGGCGGCTGCTTGGTCGTCGGGTTCATTGACAAAAACAGCCTCCTCGGCAGCCTGTACCAGCAGCATGCCGAAAAGAGCCCATTCTACCGCGTTGCGAAATTTTACTCCAGCGACGAGATCATGGACTTCTTCAAACAAGCCGGCTTCCACACCCTCTCAACTGTTCAGACAATCTACCACCGCCTTCCTGAGATCAACCGTGTTGAGCCGGTGAAACCTGGCTATGGCGAAGGATCGTTTGTCGTCATGAAGGGACTGAAATGACACTGATCAATTACAGCGCAATAGGAGTCGTGCACTCGCCCTTCAAAGACCCCCATGAAACACCACTGCAGTCACGCTTTGCCAGACGCGCACACGGGCGCGTAGAGCTCTATCCTGAATACAAACCGGGGCTCGGAGACATAGGAAGGTTCTCCCATGTTATCCTCATTTATCACTGCCACCTGACGAAGGCTCACTCGCTCCAGGTGAAGCCCAGTCACGTCAAGTCGTGGCACGGCGTCTTCGCAACCAGATCTGTGAATCGGCCAAATCCAATCGGCATTTCAGTCGTCAACTTGTTAGAGATAGAGGACGTCAACCTGTTCGTCAGGGGGATTGATGTAGTGGATGGTACACCCTTGCTGGACATAAAGCCCTATATTCCCTCAATAGATCGTTGGTACGGTGCGAATCTCGGCTGGCTGGCGGACAATTACGGCATGGAAAACGAAACGACAGGAGGTTCCTGACCTTGCAATGCTGGTTGTCGAGCACTCGCATTGCGTCCAGACCAATGGCTGTGCTGATGTAATGTGAATCGGATGTCATGCAGTATGAGGTGTTGATATGTATACGTATGGTCCCGTGCCCTCACGTCGCCTCGGCCGATCGCTGGGAGTCAGCCCGATTCCGCCCAAGACCTGCTCCTATACGTGCGTCTACTGCCAACTCGGCCGCACCGACCATTTGCAGGTGCGTCGCGAGAGCTTCTTCCCAAAACAGGAAATACTCTCCGAGATTGTGCAGCACGCAGGCGAAGCCAAGCCCGACTACGTTACTTTCGTCGGCGATGGAGAACCAACCCTCTGTGCTGACCTGGGGTGGCTGCTCAGACAAACCAAGGACAAGACCGGCCTGCCCGTGGCTGTGATTACCAATGGATCCTTGTTGTGGCAAGAAGAGGTCCGGCGCGAGTTGAGCGCGGCCGACGTCGTCATACCGACGATCGATGCCGGTAACGAGACGACCTTTCGACGAATAAATCGCCCCCATCACGATATCACCTTTGCCAATATGTTGCAGGGACTTGTCGACTTCAGCTCCGAAAACTCCTGCTCGTTGTGGCTGGAGGTGATGCTGGTCAGTGGTGTCAACGACAGCACGGACGAACTGATGAGTATCAAGCAAGCTATTGACGCAATAATGCCCGATAAGGTGTATATCCTCACTCCCATTCGACCGCCGGCTGAAGCCTGGGTGAAACCACCGAGCGCTGAGAAGCTCATCGAAGCGCAGAAAATCATCGGACAGGCAACTGCCATCGCCGGTAGGGAATCCGGTGACTTTGGATTGGGGGCATTCAGAAATGTTGAAGAAGCAGTAATGGAAATCGGAAGCAGACATCCGCTGCGCCTCAGCCAGGCAAAAGCCCTGGAATCTCGCTATCAGGAATCAGGAGCCATCGAACACATGCTCAGCACGGGTACAATTGTCAGAGTGGAGTATGGCGGCGAAACGTATGTACTTCCAGGTCGCTTTCTCCGAGGCTCATAAATAAACCATGAGGAAGGAGTTGGTCATTATGAAAACCATAAGCGTGAACGTGAACGAAATGGATTGGCAACATGCAGTGGGGTATCCCGGCAAGGCCGAGGAAAAGGTCTTGAGCCACGGCGACACCAATGCCCCGCGATCAATCCTCTTGAAAATCCCGGCCGACTGGAATATGGAGGCACATTCACACCGATATACGGAGTTGCACTTCGTCCTCGAAGGCGAATACGAAAGCGATGGCGATATCTTTGGCGCCGGAACCTTCCGAATGATCCCCAAAGAGGTCGAACACGGCCCATTCGGCAGTCATAGTGGAGCCACCGTGCTGATCATCTGGTGTGACATAAGGGAGTAGCGGTATCGCGACTGCATGTACAGGCAACAGACTCAATTCCTGCCTCCCCGATGACAAATCGAGTTTGTGACTCGATACCAAACAGTGCGATGACAGCTTCTCCATGATACATTCCTCAGGACATACCTCAGCAGCTCGCAGACAGGACCTGAGCCGGGAACGGTGACACTATAGAGCGTGGTGGGCCAGGCCGCAAAAGTCTACCACAGCGGCCTCCATGACAGAACGCCTTCCGCCAATCCCGCTCTGCAGCCTCCGCCGTTCAGTCCCCGCACCGCTGCTTTTCCCCATCCCGCACGAGCAATACGTCCCGCTGTCTCGCAACTCTAAACAGCACCCCGCAATGTGATACACTTTGAGGCCCGACGGTGGATGATCCATCGCCGGGCCTCATGCTTCTTCCGAGCCGGTATCTGCAAGGGCAGCGAGCTACCACATATCAAGCCCCGCCGCGCGTTGAGCCTGACGCTAACACTTCGCTCAGACAATCCGACTGCACAATAGCAAACCGCGCGGTCGTCGTCGGCTTTGAAAGCTCCAGCACGGTGAACCGGTCGCCAACAAACTCCCGCCTTGCCGGCAACGGTTCCACATGAGGTGTCGTCAGCGTCAGTGTCCTCTTCGCCGGTCTGAACTGCAGCTTGCGTATCGAATCCGCCTGGTCATACTCCGGCTGCAGAAAAACGGCCGCGATCTCCGCCAGTGCGATCACATCCAGCGTCAGGTCTCGACGACACAGAGCAAGGTGCTGGCTCCTGTTTGTAAGGAATTCAAAACCGTATATGGTGCCGGTCAACGCGCGCCCGCACTTCAGGTGGACCACGGCCTCCCACATCTTGCAGGCGTTCTCGGCATTCTCTCTCTTGAAACGGTATACGAGATTGCCAACCAGACTGCCACACACGGCGAGAAACAGCACGCTGACCGGTGTCCACAATGAGATCATCGTCTCAACTGCCTTCTGATAATTTTCAGCAAAATCCGGCGGAATCAGCGGCATAAACATGTGAGCTGTCGTCGCCAGCAACAACACGCCCGAGATAGCCGTCACGATCCGCAGCACACCGGCCATAGAGTTGATCGCATAGAGACGTTCGCGAGCCGCATTGCCCCTTACATGATCGCCAATACTGCCCAGCGTGTCGGTCAGTGTCCCCATCAGCCCCAGGTATGCCCCAAGGCATGCCACCACCACGCCAAAGAGCGTGAGATCCGGCTCTGCCAGCTCAAACTTAGTGACATCGAACGCCGCAATCCTGTGATACAGAATCACCGCCGTGTGTGCCACATAATCAATCATACGGAGCCAACCTTGTCTTTGTACACCCACCCTTGAGTACGACTCTTGCGGCGGAGATCATCAGACGCCTCGTCAGTCGACTCAATTCCATAAGGCTGACGATCCTCAGGCACTTCCAATTCGTCGCTCCGATCCCGCCTCGCATCCTGGCCCATCGGCCAGTCTACTATGATGCGCTGGGCCCTTTCCCATGGCTCCTCGGACGCTGTCTTCAATCCCTTCGAATCGCAGCGACCCGCCGAGGCCACACTCGGCTCACTACTTCGGCTCCGCCGGACCCGTTGTAAACGCAGCATTCGGTCAGCTTCGGCGACAGCCTCTTTCGACTCCTCGAACAGCTTCCTTCTGCGACGAGCCGGAAGCAACTTACGCGATGTCAGGGCGAATCGGTAGAGTCGCACCCCCAGGTAGGCGGATAGACCCGTCAGGATTACCATGGCGATCAACAGTAGCCATGTGACTTGCGTGTCAGTCATTCTCTTCTTCACTCTCAGTGCTGTTTGTCTTTACATGGTCTCCGATGCGAGACCACACCCTACACCATATTATAGTCGGCCGCACTGTACAATTTCTGAACAGTCAAATGCGACAAGTTCAGTCCCCGCACCGCTGCTTTTCCCCATCCCCACTACCGCCCCCACCAATACACCTTGACTACCACCTCGCTTTCTGGCATTATTAACCGATCCCGATAGGGCCGAGAGCCCAAAAATCTGTCGCTCAACCAAATCGAGGTAAACCCGCGTGTCAGACCTTGTCTTCAAACGGTCCACCGATTCCGAACACGTCATCGAACTGGAATCAAGCCTCATCTCGGCGACCTGGCTCAACATGAATGCCCCCGCCGGTATGCCCGCACGCTTCGAAATCATCACCGCCCTCGTCGGCGAGGGAGCCAAAATCAAGGTCACCGGCACCAGCGAACGCGGCGCCAGACTCGGCCAGATTACCAGCCAGATCAACCGCAATCGCTTCTTCGGCGAACTCACCGTCCCCGAGTCCATCGCCCTCGGCGACCGCGTCTACTTCACCGTCGACCTCCCCGACAATAACATCACCGGCGAATCCAACCATATCGAGGTCACCCCCGCCGTGCGCGTCAGAAACCTCAAGTGGTCCGCAACCGAAGCCCGGCGCGGCGATGTCCTCACCCTCACGGCCGATACCTCCGGCCTCACAACCGGCAGCGAGGTCGAACTCGTTATCTATGAATACGACAACGATGGTATCCACGACCGAATTGCCGTTATCCCCACCCAGGTCACCAACAACCGTATTGAGCTACAATGGGAATACGAATACCACGAGGACTCCGATGATATCCCCACCCAGGAACAACTCGATCGCTACGGCAACTCCTACAACCCGCCCGAGTACTTCTTCACGGTCCGGGTCAATGGCAACGAGTTCGGCACCGAGCAACAATCCGGACTGCTGGAGTTCAAGGACTGGGTCGATCTCGAACTGGCCGATGCCGATGGTAACCCACTGGCCAACGAGCGATACGTCATCATCATGCCCGATGGTACCGAGCGCGAGGGAGAGCTCGACTCCGATGGCCGCGCCCGTATCGAAAATGTCCCCCCAGGACCCGTAACCCTGAGCTTCCCCGGACTGGAGGAACACGATTCCCCCGATGCGCACGCCGACTCCACCCAGCGCCCACCCGACTCCACCCAGCGCCCACCGGACTCCTCAACCCAGCACGACCCCGACCGATAGAACGGTACCCTTTGGCCATCAAAAGCCTGTTCAAACTCTGAACAGACATACGCAACCACCAGCCTGCAGCAAAGCCCTTGCCCCGATACTGAACAATCTGCCCCTATCACAGCCCCACGGGGCCTGTGAAAACATTCCTTGATTGACTATCTGCCTCCCAACGTTATATTGATACTGCATGGGATTGTGGCTTCATGAGAATCCTGTAGCCAAATTGTCCGGTTTTAGCGAAAATCTCTTATTGCAGAGGTCTGTATATGCGCCCTCGTTGCGGATTGCCTTTTACCTCATCGGGTTGGGACGACAT
>CAZXRO010000152.1:0-6737 GCA_964642435.1 uncultured Ignavibacteriales bacterium | reverse complement strand
CCTTTGCAAGACTCCAGAATGAAACGACAACGGAACACTCAAAAAGACCTGGGGGAAGATATGGCAAGAAGGCGTGCCCGACGGCGCCCGGATGAAAGACCCAATTTCTGGGAATCGCTGGTATTCAAATGGGGTACCAAGCTCTTTCTCGGTGCTGTCATCGTAGTTGTGCTTCTGACACTGGTCCAGTGCTCGCTGGAATCACCAGAGGCACCGAGTTGGGATACCCAGCTCACTGTCCCATTGACAAGCCATCAATATGGTATGGCAGAAATCCTGGAGCGAATCAACCAGGATGGTCTGTCCATGGACTCCGCTGGCGAGGTCAGCTACAGTATCACCGAGCAACTCGATACTGTCTACATCGACTCAGCCGAACTGGCTACCCCTGACCTGTCCTATTCACTTGCAAAGACGCTTGACGATGTCAATATCGTGCTTGATCCAATCGGGCCGGTGACGGTCTCGGCCGTCTCCGCACTGAATCTTGGGACCGGTTATCCCGGAGACCAGACCTCGGTCAGCCCGGTCGGATTCACTGCCGTAAGTGAAATGCCCGAAATAGACGAGTGCGACTCTCTGACGGTCGCCACGGGCCATGCTACCGCCATCGTCTACAATAACCTCGGGCTTGATCTGGACGAGGTCCGGGTGCGCATATTCGACCGGAATAACCAGGATACGGTTGGCTGGGCCACGTTTTCCGGCGGCATCGCTGCCGGCAGCACCGATTCGGTCGCTATCCCGTTGACCAATCGTACCTTCACCAGCGCCCTGAACCTGGTGGTCATCGGCCACACTCCGGGCGGCATCATGGACAGCGTGTCCACCCGTTTCATACGCAGCAGCATGGCGTTCGACACTCTCGGGGCATCAATGGCTGTCGCCGAGGTGGATCCGGATACGCTGGAATTCTCTCAGCAACTGCAGCTCGATGAAACCGGAGTCATCGATACCGCCGTTCTCAGCTCAGGAACCCTCGCTGTCACCCTCGATAACCAGACCGAGATGGCGGCTACTGTCGTCGTCGAGCTCCCCGATTTCTCCTCACCGTCAGGATTGCTGAGGGTCGAGCGCGACATCGACGCCAGAAGCCAGACACAGATCGATCTGGACCTGTCAGAGTATGAATTGACACCTGTTGATCTGGTTGCTCCACAGCTTCTTGCCATCAACTGCATAGCCTACATGGCAGGATCGGGCGGGCAGCGAGTCACGGTCATGCCGGAGGATGGTTTTTCGGTCAGTGCCGACCTAACCTCACTTCAGTTCCAGTCCGTCACCGGATCGTTTGTAAACTCAACCGCGAGCTTCGAGAACATCCACGAGTCGATTGATCTGCCGACAGGATTTGACCAGATCGAGCTAACCGCGGCCACGCTGACCCTGGAGATAGAAAACGGTATCGACCTCCCCGGTTCGCTGGATATCGATCTGAGCGGCAACAACAGCAAGCAACTCTCCGTAAATGGTGACATTGCCGCCAGGGGAACCCAGCTAATCTCCTCGGTGAGCACAATCGTCACTACCGATGTTGCCGATTTCCTCTCTCCAATCCCCACCGAGTTTGACGTCTCAGGTGCCGTGACGCTTGGCGGTGAGGGTGTCAGGGGGACTATCCGCGCAGGGGATTTCATTGTCGCCAAGGTCACGTTCACTTCGCCGATGGAATTCGTCCTCAACGAATCCACCGTTGACACCGACCCCGAGCGTTCGGAAATCGACCAGGGAGACATCGATGCAATCACCGACCACGTGAATGAGCTTCGTCTCGTCTACAGCATCTCCAACGCCCTACCGGTAGGTGCCGGCGTTCGCCTGTTGATCGACCCGGATTCAACCCACCTGACTGTAGACTCCGCGGATCTGGTGATTGATCTGGCGCAGGTTGCAGCTGGCTCCGTGAGTGGTGGCCTGGTGACTGCTGCCAGCGAAACCGGCGAGCAACAAGTCGTCCTGACCAACGCCGATGTTCGCATTCTCGAAAACCCCGAATTGTTTGTCACCACGGAGCTGACGCTGCTGGCATCCGATGACACCGTCCGCGTTACCGGTGACAACTACATCGATATAACCGCCCGGCTCGAAGTGGATTATCGCTTCGACGGTGAATTCTAAGTCTGGGGGATGACCATGAGAACAACTGATCGACATACAAAGACGCGATCCGCGCGACGCCGCCTTGGCCGAATCGCAATCGCCCTGTGCACCACCGCCTGTCTGCTTGCACTGACGAACTCTGCTCTGGCTGGGGTCATGTCTTCGGCCCGCGGAGTCGCCATGGGCGGCTCTATCGCCAGCCTTGCTAAAGGCGTCGATGCTGCCCGCTGCAACCCTGCCCTGTTGGGCCTGGTAGCCCACCAGCAGCGCGGAGTGGAGCTGTTCGGCCTCGGTGCGGATATTCACAATAATGCCCTCTCCCTGGATGACTACAACACCTATAACGGTGAGTACCTGACAACTCAGGACAAGCAAGACATCCTTGCCAAGGTCCCCACCGAGGGACTCAAAGCAGCCCTGAATGTCGATGCTTCCGCCCTGTCCATTGCCCTCGGTTCAGCCGTGATCTCAGTCGAGGGAGTCGCCGATGCTGACCTGAACATCAGCAAGGACATCATCGAGCTGATGTTCAACGGCAATACCATCGCCGACACCATAGATCTCGACGGCTCTTTCTCCGATGCGGTCGGCTATGTCGCTGTCGGTCTCTCCTACGGCCGCCCGGTCTATACCCTCGGCACCCGCCAAGTTTCAGTCGGGGCGACCGTCAAGTACATCCGGGGGCTTGGGATCGAACAGATGATCGAACACACCGGCAGTCTGTCGACCGAGGCAACCGGCTTTGCCGGCGCGGGCAACTTCATCCTACAGACATCCACCGGGGGTAGCGGCTATGCCGTTGATGTCGGCGCCGCCATTAAGCTCAATCAGACCTACACGGCCGGGATCAGCTTCGGCAACCTCTTCAGCCACATCAGTTGGAGTAATGAGTGCGAGGAGCATGGGTACCTGTTCAGCTTTGACACTGCCACCGTGGACAATTGGGACGAGGATGAAGTCATCAGCGAGGACTACACCAAGCCCCTGAATGGCTTCACCAGCAACCTACCCTCGGTAATGAACATAGGCTTTGCCAAGACCGGCGGGCGACTGCTATGGTCAGTAGCCTACGAGCAGGGATTCCATCGCGCCGCGGGATCATCGACAACCCCTCGTCTGTCAGCGGGTATCGAGTGGCCGCTGCTGTCGATGCTGCCTTTGAGAACCGGCTTCTCTACTGGCGGCAACAACCAGACGGCATTCTCTGTCGGTACCGGTGTTCACCTGGGCAGCCTGCATATCGATGTAGCCGCGATTACTGGTGCCTCACTCTCCCCCTCGTCAAGCAAGGGGACAAATGTGGCCTTCTCAACCGGTCTATACTTCTAAGGCGGTGCCATGATGAGTAAGCTAACAAAATCACTCTACTCCAACCGCCTCGTGCGCTTCGCTGTCGACTGGTTCTTCTTCTGGATGATCTGTCTGGTGGCCGCTGGTCATACCATGCCACCCCATCCGGATCTGATTGATCCAGCCGGCATCGGCAAAACCAATCCGCCGTACTACATGCTTCATCTGCAGCAAGCTCGTGAACAGGGACTCGATGCCGGCCGTACGCCGTACCAGGCCTCCGCCTCGGTCCCGGCCAGAGTTGCTCAATCCCACGCCGATAAGGATTACAAGTTGCTCGCCCTGCTGGTCGACTTCTCCGACAAACCAGCTCAGGTGGCCGGTGAGTTCTTCGACTCCCTGTTGTTCGATACTGCCGGCAAGACAGTCCATACCTACTTCAGGGAAGTCTCCTACGGCGCCATGAGTCTGTCCACCGACCAGGAACCGTCATCTGTAGGTTGGGTTCGCGCCCCCAACCCGTACACCTTCTATGTTGATGGCCGCAATGGTATCGGTGATTATCCCCGCAATACCAAGAAGCTGGTCGAGGATTTGATTGCCGCAGTCGATGACCAGGTCGACTTCTCGGACTACGACAATGATGGTGACGGATTTGTGGACGGCCTGGTCGTTGTTCACTCCGGCCGCGGAGCTGAACGTACCGGTAGCAGCGATGATATCTGGTCGCACCAGTGGTATATCTCTCCGCAGGTGCGCGATGGCGTCAAGATCTCAAAGTACAGCATCCAGCCAGAGTACATCAATTATCCCGGCGACGGTACCATCGGCGTCTTCTGCCACGAACTCGGACACCTGCTGCTGGGCCTGCCTGATCTGTATGACACTGATTACACGTCACGAGGCGTCGGCGAATGGTGTCTCATGTCCTTCGGGGCCTGGACCGGGCCTCTGGACAAAGGAGAGTCACCGGCACACCTGAACGCATGGTGCAAGGCCAAGGCGGGGTTTGTGGTACCAACGGATGTGGACTCATCCCAAACCCAAATCACCATCAATCAGGTCGCAACCTCCGGCGACGTCTTCAAACTGGGGATGGATGCAGCCGGCAGCCTGGAGTACTTCCTGATAGAGAACCGGCAGCGAACTGGCTTCGACCAGTACCTCCCCGGCGACGGACTGCTGATCTGGCATGTGGACGAGTCCAAGACGACCAACACCCAGGAATGGCGCCCCGGTAGCGATGCCATGTTCCACCTCCTCTGCGCCCTGGAGCAGGCCGACGGCGATTTCGATCTCGAGAAGAATCTGAACTCGGGCGACTCGTGGGATCCCTACCCCGGCATCAGCGGGGCGACGGCATTCTACGAACTGACTGAGCCAAGTTCGGACTCCTATCAGGCGGGCGCGTCCGGTGTTTCCATCCTGAATATCTCCGCTTCCGGCGAGATCATGTATGCCGATGTATCTGCCCGTCTTGTTGCGGGCGCCGACACGACCGGCAGCTCAGGCGGAAGTGATGCTGTCCCGAGAACCATCTCGCTGCAACAGAACTATCCCAATCCGTTCAACCCCACAACGACGATCACCTACACCCTCACCCGTGCGGCCGATATCAGCCTGAACATCTATGACATCACTGGCCGACGGTTGACGACACTGGTGAACGGATCCGTCTCTGAGGGGCAGCATACGGCCGAGTGGAACGGTACTACGGATGACGGTACAGCGGTGGCGTCGGGAGTCTACTTCTATCGTCTTGAGGCGGGCGATCAGTCGCAGGTGAAAAAGATGATGCTTATGAAGTAGGCAGACAAACATCCCCCAGGACACGCATTAACAAGATGGCGCTCCCCCCAGGGTCCATCGAAAGACCCCCGGTCTGTTCTTCAGCCGGGGGTCTTCTTAGTCCGGATAGTTAACCTCGACAGGGCTTTCCTGATCGTAGGTCCTCCCATTCCGTTGCATCTTCTTGAACTGCGTGTGGCAGGTCTTGCAGCGCTTGGGATCATCATGATACCCTCGTTCCGCAAAGTACTCCTGTGCCGCCGCAGTGAACACGAACTCCTCTCCACAATCCACGCAGATCAGAATCTTCGTGTCGAAACCGTTACTGTTGTCCATTGTTCCCCCTCTCTTGGAATTGGACATCCTTGTCACCAGACAGACCGGTAACGGTAAGGCTTCACATGTACATCGCCAGTATAGGATGAGTGTTTGAGGGGTGTCAACCTAAAAAGAAGACAAAACCGGACCGACAGGTATTCAATAGGGATTGCACGGTGGCGGTACACCCGCCTCGAAAAGATATGCAACCATTCCGGTAAGATCAACAATATTCACCGACATCGAGCAGTCGAAATCCCCCGCCGCAACAGTCGGTTGCGGAGTCGTTCCCCCGCTGAACAAATATGCCACCTGGTAGGTCAAATCCGTGATGTTGATCACTCCGTCAAAATTCACATCGCCGCGTTGCAGAACAGTCAGGGCCAGCGACTGCTGTTGGTGCGTCTTGGCGGTATCACCGCGCGAACGAACCGAGAAATACAGGTGGGACGTCTCCCCCAGCGGTGTTCCGACCGGCGGGTGCACCGCCATATACAACGTATCAGATTCACCCGCTTCAACCGCCCGAGCCGTACTGTCGACGACGCTCCAGTTGAAATCATCATTCAGGAACACGTCAAACACATCATTCAGTTGTGATGGATTGGTTATCTCATAGAGGAAATACCGGGTACCTCCCGGGTACACCACGGTGTCCTGCGTCAATAGCTCAGATACAACATCGTACGGCTTGAGCACCTCGACCGCATAAGTGAAGTTTGCCCCGCTCGATGCTTCTGTCAGGTTGGCCACCACCAGCGTCAGCTTTGTATACTCCTCAAAATTGTAGACCTCAATCTGCCCCACCTCGCTGACCGAATCAAGCACTATGGGCACAATCTCGTGTTCAGTGGCACTTATGGACTTGATCAGCGAGACTCCCCATTCGCGGTTGTCATCCCCATTAAACGTCAGGCGAAAGATCCCGTTGGATGCCCCCGGATGGAATTCGATATAACACGAACCATACCCGGCCGGACTTACCGGCGACACCTGGCTGGCAACAGGATAGCTACTGTGATTGGCCCCTATTGCAATATAGGGATACCACATCGCCTCCTCGTGGTGCAGTCCGTCATCTCTGCCGCCCGTAATGTAGTTCCAGGTCGTGAACTCTGCAAAGGCGGAGTCCAACGTCCACCCATAACGAGCAAGGATGGTATCCTTCAGCGCATTGAACACCGTCTGACCGCGCGCTCCCTCCCAAGCCGCAAGCATCAACGAAGTATCAAATCGCTGCG
>CAZXRO010000151.1:0-6795 GCA_964642435.1 uncultured Ignavibacteriales bacterium | reverse complement strand
AACGCAATAAGATTGTCAGGATCAAGGGTCATCACCCGGTAGAACTGCTCGGTGGCAGCATCATGCTGGCCGGCATGATAGAGCGCCCGCGCCAGAATCAGACGCGCCGACACCAGGTTGGGATCATCCGGCAGATTCTCCATGCAGACCTCCACCGCCCGCGAGTATCGACCCTCGGCCAGGTACTGTGCGGCACGGGCAGGCCAGTAGGCACGCGAGGCCAGTGTATCGGTGACGGACTGGTCCTTGTCACTCAACGGCTTGAACATAGTGGCAAAAAAGCGTCTGGCCGCGAAAAAAGCAAGCTCTACCGGTCATTGACCATCTTGCTCTCGCAACAACTTGATGAGTCGCGTAGAGGAACGTCCCTTGCGGAGCCTGACCCGACGAACCGCGCCTCCGTAGGATTGCACAAACCCGGCCCCGACAATATCCTCAAGAGCCCAGTCGGCACCCTTGACAAGAACAGCGGGCCGTATGCTTGTTATGAGCTTCTCGGGCGTCGCCTCGCCGAAAATCACAACGAAATCAACGGCTCGCAAGGCACTGAGAATGATGGCGCGATCACGCTGACTTTGAATCGGCCGTCCGGGCCCTTTGATGCGACGCACCGAAGCATCGGAGTTCATCCCTACGATGAGCACATCGCCAAACGAACGCGCCTTGGCCAGGTAATCGACATGTCCGCGGTGCAGTATATCGAAGACACCATTGGTAAACACGATCCGTTGTTTCTGCCGGTGCAGCCTCTTGACCAGCACAGGGAGATCCCTGCGGGAGATGATTCGGGACGTGGCATTCATGAAAAACCGCCGCGGATCGGGTTGATCGCGGCCTAAGCTCTCAGGGTCGTGCGGGCCAGGTTTCCGTTCTTGAGATTGACCTCCAGGTCCTGCTTGAGCTCCTCCACCGTAACCGTTGCCGTTCCGACTTCGCGAACAGTTATGCCCGCAGCAGCATTGGCCATAATGGCCGCCTCGGCATAGTCAGCTCCGGCGCACGCGGCCGCAACAAAGGTCGCCACAACGGTATCACCGGCACCTGTGACGTCGAACACTCTGCGAGCAAACGTGGGGATATGGGTCGGTTCATCGCCGGCCCGGAACAGCGACATTCCATCGGGACCGCGTGTGATCAGGATTGACTCCGCCTCAAGGCGGTTGATCAGCCCATGACCGACCTCAATCAAGTCCTTCTCTGACTGGATGCGCAACCCATACGCAAACCCCGCCTCATGGTGATTGGGCGTGATAACCGATACCCGCTTGTAGTTGTGGAAATTCGTTTCCTTGGGATCAACACCGATAAATATCCCGCGCTCAAGACACTTGTCAATCACCTGCGTCAGCACATTGGGACTGACAACACCCTTGCCATAGTCGGAGATAATGACCGCGTTGATCTCATCAACTACCGACATGAACCGCTTGAGGACCTGGTTCTCAGCGGCGGAGTCAAGCGGGTGACGATCCTCACGGTCCGCCCGAACCACCTGCTGGCTGTGGGCAATGATGCGGGTCTTTATCGTGGTCTGGCGCGACAAATCGTGAACCACGAAATGGCTGGAAATTCCCTTCTCCTTGAGCAGCCGAGCCAGCTTCACCGAGGCTTCGTCCTCGCCAACCGTTCCCAGCAGGATGGGTTCGTCGCCCAACGCCTTGATATTGGCAGCAACATTGGCCGCACCACCCAAGAGCAGCTTGCTCGAGGTGATCTCGACAACCGGTACAGGCGCTTCTGGAGAAATGCGATGTACAGCACCAAAGAGGTACTCGTCCAGCATGATATCGCCAAGGATCAGAATACGAGCCCGTCCCATTTGCGATGTCACGGCTTCTATGCGTTCAGCTTGCAGAGGCATCCGTCCTAACTTGATCCACCTTAGGCACGTTCGACGCGCCCAATTCATGTTTGACTTGACGGTTGAATATATTACAATGCTCTATCACTGACAAGCAAAGAAATACCCTATGAGGAATGACCCGCATGGCCCAGAATCAGCAACCGCCGCAACAGCGCCTGAATATTGAACTCGGCGACAAGGAAGCCGAGGGGATCTACGCCAATCTTGGGCTGATCTTGCACTCGCCGACCGAAATCATCATCGATTTCGCCCGCGTTATGCCGCGCCTGCCCAAGGCGAAGGTGTTGTCTCGCATCATCATGACACCAATGCACGCCAAGCTGCTCCACCAGGCGCTCGGAGAGAATATCAAGAAATTCGAGGCGCAGTTCGGCGAGATCAAAATCCACGGCGCCGACCGACCCGACAAGATAATCGGATTCGAATCCAGCACTCAACAGCGGACCGGCGACAGCGACTAATGACAAACGGCTATTTCTCATTGGTCCTGCACTGCCATTTGCCGTACGTGTTGTCGCACGGCCGGTGGCCTCACGGCAGTGACTGGCTCTTTGAGGCTGCCGCTGAAACATACCTGCCGCTGATAGAGCTGATCGACGAGCTGGTCCAGGACGGCATTGCGCCACGCATAACCGTCAGCCTCTCCCCCGTTCTGTGCGAACAACTGGCCGACTACCGTTTCAAGGATGAGTTCCTCGTGTACCTCGATGAGCGGATTGCCGCCGCCGAGCAGGACCAGACCGATTTTCTCCACCGGGGCCGGGCACGAATGCACTCCAACGCCGCCGAAACCGAAAAGCGCTATCGGCACGTCCGCGAGCTGTTTGAAACGTTCTTGCGTGATTTGCCGCGTCAATTCCGGCGGTTATCGGACGCCGGCTATGTTGAACTGATGACGTGTGGAGCAACTCACGGCTACTATCCGCTTTTGTCGCGCGATGAGTCCCTGCGGGCGCAAACCCGAATGGCCATCGACTCGCACCGACGTCATTTCGGTACACAACCGCGGGGAATCTGGCTGCCGGAATGCGCCTATCGACCTGCCGGCGAATGGACCCCTCCCGTGGCCATCCAGGGCAAGCGCGAACCGTATGCACGATCTGGAGTCGACGAAATCCTGGCAGCGAGCGGTCTTGAGTACTTCGTGGTCGACTCCGCCCTCCTGCCCGGAGGCCTGAGCGCCAATCTCGATATCGCCTCCGCCGAAATGCACCAGTCGCTGGCCGAAAGACTTGCCCGCGGCATGACGGTCACATCCCAGACGCCATCCCTGTCCCCGCATGAGGTCTTCGAAGTGAAATCAGCCAATGCTGAGACCCCACCCATCGGTGTGTTTGCGCGCGACCCCCAAACAGGCGCGATGGTCTGGTCCGGTGACTACGGTTATCCCGGCGATGCTGATTACCTGGAATTTCATAAGAAGAATGACCCCGGCGGTCACCGCTACTGGGCGGTAACGTCCCGCCAGGCCGATCTGGGCGCAAAGCGGGAGTATATCGCCGAGGCGGCTGAGGCTAAGACTCAAGCCCACGCCGCCCATTTCGTCTCTCGGATCAAAGAAATTCTTGCCGAAAACTACGAGTCCTATCACTCCACAGGGATTCTCGTAGCCCCATACGATGCCGAATTGTTCGGGCACTGGTGGTTCGAGGGACCGAAATTCCTCAAGACTACACTGCAACTGCTGACCGAAGACGACAGTGTCGAACTGAGCACTCTGTCCGAACACTTCGATCGAACCGAAGAACGTCGCACCGTGACGATCTCCGAGGGAAGCTGGGGGCTGGAGAACAGCCACCTGGTCTGGATCAATGAGAAGACCGAGTGGACCTGGTACCTGGTCTATGAAGCCGAATCAGTCATCACTGAGTGGGCACGCTACTACAGGGACCATCCCGATAGCCACACCACAGACCTGACCGCCATACTCAATCAGGCGGCCCGGGAGGTGATGCTCCTGAGTGCCTCGGACTGGCAGTTTCTTATTGCCTCCGATGCCGCCGTCGATTACGTCGAAGACCGAATCAAAGAGCATTACAGCGACTTCAAACGACTGATGCAACTGGCCGAAGTTTGCCTGAGTGAGGGTACCCTGCTGTCCGGCGACAGACAATTCCTCCACGAGTGCGAGCAAAAGGACAACCTGTTTCGCGATATCGATCTGAGTTGGTTCGCTGACTGATTCGAATACGACCGCGCTATCCCTTCTTTGCAGACTCTGCCGCCCCTGAAAATTGAGACTCCGGCCGTTTTCACGACGTCCCCATTCCGGGCTGTATGATCGCTCCATGCCGTTTTTTGTTGCCTTCAACCCGTCTCACCAATCAACTTCTTGTCATGTCGTTAGCGAAAAGTACACAGAAGTGTCCCTACTGTAAGGAAACCATTGCGGCCGGGGCCAGCCGGTGCAAACACTGCCACGCCGACTTGAAAAAGCCGGTCGGGCGCTGGCGCGGGCTGACACACCTCAACAACTTTCGCGCCGGGTTCCTTGGTGGCATTGTGTTCTCCATTGTGCTCTTTGTGTTGGGCTACCTGCACTTCTCATAGTCGCAGACCAGCCGCCGCTCCCCGAACATCGCTCAAGTTCTCAGTCACCCCTCCGATACACCTGATAGAAGCGACAACTGTGAACATGCATCAGATTCGGGTTCAGATTCTCTGGGGGAGTCGAAGTCATGAAGAAAAAGGGTAGCATTCTCGTGGTCGACGACGAGAGCGTGATCCGCCAACTGCTCGTTCGAACTATCTCACGTGCAGGCTATCAGGTATCG
The DNA here is from genome assembly GCA_964642435.1 of uncultured Ignavibacteriales bacterium. GTDB lineage: Bacteria > Zixibacteria > MSB-5A5 > GN15 > FEB-12 > WJKG01. Next base: position 2,157 of record CAZXRO010000151.1, on the reverse strand, counting down.
GAGGCCGCCGACGGTGTCGAAGCGCTGGAATACCTGGCACGTAGCCACGTCGATATCGTCATATCCGACATCAAGATGCCCCGCATGGACGGGATGGACCTGCTGGCTGAGATCCGCAAACAATACCCACAGATTACAGTTGTGCTCATAACCGGACATGGCTCCGAATACAGCGCCGAGGCTGTGCTCAAAGCCGGAGCCGACTACTTCATTACCAAACCGTTCAAGAACACAGAAATCGCCCCTACACTGGCAGCGCTCTTTCACAAAAGAGAGGTACGGGAACAAACCCAGCGCCGCTGATCGGACATGGACAACAAGATCAGCTTTTGTTGCCACAGCACCGACCAGCGACTCTTCAGAATGACTGTCAGATGCCGACAATAAAGATAGGTGAACTGAGCAATATTGTACGATCCAAGGGCGTACACTGGGGTCCGGGGCAAACCGAGAAGCACTGCAGTAGCCGTTGTCGGCCGAACCAACCCCCAATCTACCAGCGCCCAAGCGAGTCTCGTCTGCCAGGGGCGGACGTCAGGGGAGAGCACAACGAACGGTATGACACCAAGGGATACAGCAGATAGAACCGGACTTCGACTGGCCCACAGGCGAAGGCAACTGCCATACTGTTTGCTGGCGTTCGGAGTCTATATGCTGGGCTATTCCTTTCTGTACGATTTCATGGGCATGGGAACCGGCATCCTGGTGGTCTTTCCGGTAATACTGATGGCTTGGTGTTTCGGGCTGAAGGTTGGGCTGTTGGCTGGTCTTGGTGCCATCATCATCAACACTATTCACCTGAACATACACGGATTCACCGGCATTGATGCCATTTTTCACCGTCCGGGCTGGATGGGGTCGCTGGCCATAGTCGCGATCGGGGCCCTGGTCGGTCGCCTGAGCGACCTTCGCAACCGTCTGAAGATCGAGTTGGACCGAGTTAACTCGCTTCAAGAAGCCTGTATTGAGCAAGGACAACACTACCAGCGAGTGGTTGAAAACGCGCGCCAACCGATCCTCATCGTCCGAAACGGCACCATAATCTGGTCCAACAGAGCCACATCAGAAGCCACTCGTATCGATGCTCAGACGTTGACAAGCAAGCCGTTCCTGGAATTCGTTCATCCCGATGACCGCGATGAGACCAAAAGAATCTACGCCAGGCGCGTAGCTGGTGAGAAGGTTCCGGACACCTATGAACTCAGGGTGTTGTCTCCCGATGGGTCAACTCGGTGGTTCCAGACCAGCGGCGGGAGCATTGACTGGTTCGGCAAGCCCGCCACCATGCACTATCTGACTGACATCACTGACCGGAAACAGGCTGAACAGGGTCTTGCGGAATACGTCACATTGCTGCAGAACCTGATCGACTCAATTCCAAACCCGGTGTTCTACAAGGACACCAACGGCGTCTACGAACGCTGCAATCAGGCGTTTACGGAGTTCCTCGGACTAAAACCTGAACAGATACTGGGTTACACTGCAGCGGATATCGCGCCGAGCGATCTGGCCAGGACATATCACGAACGAGACCTGGAACTCATGCAACAGGGAGGCAGCCAGACCTACGAGGCCGACGTACAGACTGCCGATGGTGATATTCGTCATGTCTGCTTCCACAAAGCGGTAGTACGTGATTCAGAAAACAACATCCGCGGCCTGGTCGGCGTTGTGCAAGATTTCACCGAGGCGAAACGCACTGAAACGGAATTGCGCGCCAAGACCAAGGAACTCGATCGCTACTTCAATTCAAGCCTGGACCTCCTGTGCATCGCCGACACAAGCGGCCACTTCGTCCGTCTCAATCCGGAATGGGAAAAGGTACTTGGCTATTCCATTGAGGAACTGGAGGGTCGGCTGTTCCTCGATCTGGTTCACCCTGACGATAAGGAAGCAACCCTCGAGGCCATCGCAAGACTCCACGCTCAAGAGGAAGTACTGAGCTTCGAAAACAGATACTGCTGCAAGGACGGCAGTTATCGGTGGATCGAGTGGCGCTCCCGGCCACAAGGTGACCTTATCTATGCAGCCGCCCGCGATGTTACCAAACGCAAACGGACAGAAGAGGAGCTGGCCCGGAGCCGTGAGCAATTCGAGCTGGCAGTGAAGGGATCGAACGACGGCCTCTGGGACTGGGACATCCGTGAGAACAGCCTC
>CAZXRO010000150.1:0-6830 GCA_964642435.1 uncultured Ignavibacteriales bacterium | reverse complement strand
TAATGCGTCACCTTCAGATTCTCCATCATCCAGCACTGATCACCAATGAGCACCGTCTGATAGACATTGCCATCGTAATCTGTTACCGTCGGAGGGCAGTCAACCCCGGGGCAGTCCCCCGGCGCCGGACCACCACTGAACAGGTAAGCGATCAGATATGTCATATCGGCGATGTTCATGAGACCATCGGCATTGACATCGCCCTCCTCGAAACACAGCGGCGCCGCACCACTGGCGAACAAGTATGCATTCAGGTATGTCATATCCGTGATGTTCACCAGTTCCTCTACATCACCATCAATATTGCCTCTTATGCCAAGACAGCAACGAGAGTTGCCGGGCGCCTCACTTCCTTGATCACGGCTGTCGATGCCATACACGGGAACTTGATCGTTCGTCATCACCGTCAGCGCTGATTGCGCATGAATCACCGGTGCAGAAATGACCAACAGAAAAGACGCTAAGCAAGCAATCATCGAATACGACACGGCGTTCCTCCTCATATATCCTGCATATCGGCCATATATGCCGGTAATATAGCACCAAATCGCCCATTGTACAACGCGTTTCAGCGCCTGCGTTCTGGACACTATCCATTGACTGGTGATCATTGTGACCGGAAAGAGGGTCGGTATAGATACGTCGCACCGGTGCTTGACGAGATTGACCCGCAGAGTATCTGATCCCGATCCTTCGGATCGGGGCACCCGGGCTCTCGCGGGTTGGAGTAAGGAGCTCCCCTGTGAGTCATCGCGAATTCGCCGAAGGCGGATGTGGCGATCTCAACACATGTGGGAGTGGCTCGGGTGTTCGGTTGCATAGTCACGTGTCTTGAGATTGCTTCGTCCCTGCGCGCCTGTGGCGCGGCGGTCCTGGCAATGACTCGGATAGGACAGGTAAGGCAGAATCCCGTCTTCGGGGTTCTGCCAGTCTGTAGTCAATCCAGTGACTTGACAACGGCAGAACGCCTTCGGCATTCTGCCATTCTCAGACAGTTGTTCGGATACCAGACGGCAGGACCCCGTTGGGCTCCTGCCCTACATTCACTGCTCTATCCCATGATTATCGATGCTGCCGGCCGTGGGACAATAATGGAGTGAAATAGGCCATTTTGGTACTTGCTATTGGCAGATCATGTCATATCTTGTGAACATCAATCCCGGCTGCCATGTCGCATCAGTTGTCACTATTCGAAAGGACCCCTATGTCGCGTTGGGCACAATTTCCGCTTCTGGCCATATTCGCCCTGGTCTTCCTGCTGACCTGCTCTAAAGACAACCCAACCGAATCCGATAACGGCAACGGCCTAAACGTCATCCCAGCCAGCACCGACTCGCCACCGGGCGCATGGATCTCTCTCTCCGGCATACCGACCGGTGACAACACGTATTACGGCATCGTGACCTCATTCTCCAAAGCGGACGATACTGGGTATGCGCCGGTTGTCGTGACCGACTCGGGACACTACCTCATTGTGCCGTTGAATCCCTCGGATCCGATCGGCGGCGGTGAAGTCCAAGTGGTAATCACCAACAACAGCAAGGGCACGGCCAGGCCGTTTACGCTCACGCTTGATTCTCTCCCGGCCGCACCCGGAGAATATGCCGCCGTGGTCTCCTTAATACAGGAAGCGTTTACGGCCGTCTTACAGGCCAGCGGACTGACCCGGGACAGCCTCGTGTACCATAGTCCTGACGATGTCCCGATCATGCGTGTTCCTCATGTCATTGCTTATGGTGCGATTGACGATCCCACCAATCCGAACTCGCTCCGTGCCATTGCCGATGGCACCGCGCCTGATTTCGGCGGTTCGACACTGGATATCGATCTTGCGGATCGGCTCATGGCTCAGATGAACCTTCGCGAATATTACGAAGAACTGGCCGCCAGTCTCGATACGGTCGCCCCGGTCTTCCTTGGGGCTATGAGCAGTGACACGCGCCCCCGCACCGGACTGAACGACCAGGACTGTATTGACGGCCCCGATTATGGTATCACCTCTTGCGGTGCTCTGGCCAGCGCGATGCAATTGCAGTACAACTACGAGTGGGCGGCGCAGAGCGCCACGGGGAAGGTGGAAGGACACATTGTCGCCGGTGTTCTGGCTGGGGCCAGTCTCATCCCGGGTTCGGCTCCAGTGGTAGCCACGTTAGGTGGTGGTGTGTGGGTACGGGGATTGATCGACGCCGGCTTCAAAGATATGCTGCCCTCGAAGTTTGTTGACGCCGCCACGACGTTTGATCCCTCGGTGACAGAATTTACGGAAGATTTCAAAGATCCGGGCGTATGGACTCAGTTTCTGGTAACCGCCACCAGCAATGGCTGGAAGCTGGACAAGGTCGGGCTCGAGGCTATTCTGCAGGTAGTCGGCGCCCAGGGTGCGGGCGAAGCATTAACAAATGTGCCGGGTTCGTTCGAAGAGGAGATTGGCGGCGCGCTGGTCAGTGCCTTCGTCGGTCCCGTCCAAGGTGAACTGATAAACAGACTCGCCGGCGAATCGGATCTCATCGAAATCTGCTCACAGACCTGGAGCAACATTGACTGTGTCGGACTCGATTACTCCACCGTAACCTCCAACACAGATCGTCTCGATATCGATTCGGCCGGGTTGACGTATGAGCCAAACGAAGTCGGCCCGGATATCATGCGAATCGAGACCAGGAACATCTTCGGCGAAGACAACAATACTGGTACGGCGGTGGCGGTGAACACGAACGAGATCCAGGTCTTCATCGATCCATTCCAGGCCGAGGCCGATACGTCCGAAGAACTGTACTTCTCGGCCCGAGTCGAGAATGCGCTTGATACGGATATAGAGTGGTCGCTTGAAGGCGGCGGGTCGTTCTTCCCCGACCAGCAACTTGTCACGGTGTTCACTCCCGAATCGCCGTGGGATCCACCGCTCACGCTCAGGGCGCGCAGTCTGGCGAATACTGGCCTGCGCGAAGGCAAGGTAGAATCCGATCCGCGGGAGGATGAAGCTGAGATTCGCCACCAAGGCGAAGGGATCGCCATCATCACGCCCGGATCATACTGTCTGCGCGCCGGAGAAGATCAGGAATTCACCGTCACGTACACCGGCTCATCAATTGAGATCGTCGAGTGGGAGATAGATCCTCCGGGTACCGGGTCTATAGTCGGATCGGGCGAGACTATCACGTACCGGGCACCTAACGAGCCAGCCGGGAATGTCACGCTCAGTGCCACCGTGAATGACACCAGTACCGGCTATGCATATGTCGATGTCTCCAGCTGTGTGTGCAGCTGGACGTTTGAAGGATTAGGTACGTCCGGCACCTACAGTGGCAGCGGGGAATGGGGGGCGGCGAGTCTTCCGGGCGCTCTGATGCTCAATCTGAAGTCCGACACCAGCTCCGGATTCTATCCGCCCTTCGTACAACTTGTGTGTTATGGGTTTAGCGGCGAAGGGACGTTTCCGGTCGAGGTCATGGCGTACGTGGTTTCTGAAGATCTTAACTGGTCGGTCGCCGACGAAAACCAGGTCCTGCCGACTCTTGAGGTTACCACATATGTTGAACGCGACTACATTCAAGGCCAGGTATCCGGCGTCCTGAGCCACCGGATCGCGACGTTTCCGGAACTCGAGTACGAATACATCACCTTTACCCTGACGTTCCGGGCCGAATTCTTCAATCTCGACCGGCCGCGGTGTATCGACGATTAGGGGCATGGCAATGGGCGGCAGTTGAGGCCGTGATTCATACAATAGGACGGGTGACCCATCCGTCCTCGGATGGAGTCCGCACAATGCTACCGGAATTGGGGATTGTTTACGAGTCGTCGTCTTCGACGATGACGGCGGTGCCGTAGGCGAGCAGTTCCGCGGCACCCTGCATCAGCTCGGAGGTGGAGAAGCGGATCGCGATGATGGCGTTGGCGCCCAGCGCGAGCGCTTCCTCGACCATGCGGTCGATCGCCTGCTCGCGCGATTCGCCAATCAGCTTTGTATAATCTGAGATCTCGCCGCCAACCATGTTGCGGAAAGCTGCGGCGATATCGCGACCTATGTGGCGGGCACGGATGGTGTTGCCCTTTACCAATCCCAGCGTTTTCGCCACCCGTTTATGGGCGATATCCTCGCTGGTGGTGAGGATTATGTTTCCCGTCATCGTTTGACCTCTTTGTACCTGTCACGGTTGTACGCAAACAATCGTTCGCGGCCGTAGGACACAAGCAGAATAATCGTGCCGGCGAGTACACCGGTGACGCCGATCTTGATCCACAGGGGGACCTCGGCCGCGGCGTACAGGCTCGACATGGCGTGATACAGCCCGAACAACAGCAAAATGATCGCCCCCGCTGAAAAGACAATCCACCCGATCCCGCGCTCGAGGCGGCGATAGATGTTTGCCCAGTAGCTTTCCCAGACCTCGTCCGGCAAGTCGGCATAGCGCACCATGCCCGTTACCTCCTGCAGTTTCTGAAACGCTTCAAGCTCCTCGCGGAGTTTGGGGTTGCGCTTCAGTTCCTCCTCGAATTGCCTGCGTTGCTCCTCGGAGAGCTCACCGTCGACATACCCGGCGAGCCACTCATGCATGTCGCTACTCATCGTGGAGCCTCATCAGGTTTGACAGTTTCTTGCGCGCATAGTACAGGCGTGACATGACCGTGCCCCGTGGGATCTTCAGCAGGTCCGCAATCTCATCATAGCTCAAGCCTCGAAAATGCTGGAGCGTGATGATCTCGCGATCCTTAAACGGCAACTCCATGAGTGCCTGGCGCAGGCGGTCGATGATCTCCTTGTTTTCCATGGCTCGATCCGGTGTGTTGGGATCGATAAGCAGGAACGAGACATCATCGAGATCCACCGCCCGGTACTCATAGCGTTTGCGCTTGCGCAACCACGTCTTACAGAGGTTCGAGATGATGGTGTAGAACCACGGCAGGAAGGGTTGCGCCTGGTCAAAGGTGGCGGCGGATCGATAGACCCGCAGGAAGGCTTCCTGCGAGATGTCGAACGCATCGTCTTTGTTGCCAACCAACCCGAGAGCCAGACGATACGCCAACTTCTTGTGCCGTTCGACAAGCTTGCCCAGAGCCTTCTTGTCGCCCGCGGCTATTCCACCCACCAATGTCCCGTCGGTACACATTCGCGCGTTTCACCTCTTGTTTTGGTATATACCTGCGCGAGGAGGGATTATTCACCTGCTTTGGTACTATTCGAAAGAATCGGGCGAAGGTTGCACCGGCAAACTAAAAATCTGTGCTGCAATGAGATAACTATTGGGTGGAAAGGGGTTAGTCCTCGACAATGGCCAGCATCCGGTCAATTTCCTGCTCGATCTGCGGGCCTTCGAGGCGGTGCACCTTGATAAGGGTCCGGCCGCCGCTGGTGGTCGACTTCTCGGCGACATAGTGGTTGTCGGCCAGGCGGGCGATCTGGTGCAGGTGGGTGATGACGAGCACCTGGGCCTGTCGGGAGAGCTCTTTGAGTTTCTCGGCGACGGCGATGGCGGTTTGACCGCCGATACCAGTATCGACCTCATCGAAGACCATGAGCCCGGAACCGCCGGTGCGCTGCTGTTTCTCGGCAAGTTTGAGTACGAGCAGCACGCGCGAAAGCTCGCCGCCGGAGGCAGTTTTCGAGAGCGATTTCAGCGGCTCGCCTGGGTTGGCGGTGAACAGGAACCGGGCCTGCTCCAGCCCGTGTTCGCCGAAGGTGACGATGTCACCTTTATGCTCGAGAGTCGGACTGGCGCCCTTCTGATGGTTGAACTCGCAGACGAAATCGCCGCGGTCGATGGCCAGATCGGGAAGGTGCGAGAGGACGGCCTTGCGGAGTGCCTTGGCGGCCTTCTCACGCTTGTCGCTCACGGATCGGGCGAGGCTGGCGTACTCATCGAGATGCTGCCGAGTCTCACTCTCGAGTTTGACAATGTGGTCATCGGGTGGGAGTTTGGCGTTGAGTTCGCGGCTGATCTCCGCCAGACGGTCCAGTACGGCCTGTTCGGAGCCGCCGTACTTCTTCTTCATGCGATAGATATCGGCGAGGCGCTCGTTGACTTGATCGAGGCGCTGGGGATCATCCTCTATCGAGCCGCCGTACTGCTCGATATCTCGGCGGAGTTCCTCGATCTCGAGTTCGGCGCTCTGCAGAAGGTCCAGCTTGTCCTTGAGACGATCATCGACTCGCGCCATCGTGGCGAGTTCCTTTCGCGCCATGGCGAGCAGCATGGCCACCGAGGTTTCCTCGCCGCCCAGTATCTGTCCAATGTTGTCTGCGCCCGACATGAGCTCGCGCGCCGAGTCCAGACGGCGGCGCTCGTTTTCGAGTTCCGTTTCCTCACCGGGGTACAACTGTGCCTGCTGGATTTCCTGTTGTTGGAAGGTCAGGAGTGAACGTTCCTTGATGAGTTGTTCGCGCTGGCGTTGTATCTGGCGAAGTTTCGATGAGGTTTGCTGCCAGGCGTGGAATCGTTCGGCCAGGGTCGCGACCTCGGGCTCAATGCCGGCGAAGCGATCAAGGAAGCTCAGGTGATTGGCATCGTCCATCAGTCGCTGCGATGCGTGCTGGCTGAGGATCTCGGCGATGTCGTTTGTTAACTCCCGGAGCTCGCCAACAGTGATACTCTCGCCGTTGAATTTGGCGCGGCTCTGGCCGTTGGTCATGACGATGCGCTCCACCGTGAACTCCTCGCAGTCCTGAAGCCGTTTGGGGAGTCGCTTGCGGGCTTGCTTCGGCGTGTCTTCGAGTGAGAAATGTGCGACAATGCGGGCCTGCTCTGATCCGTGGCGGATGAACTCACGATCGGCACGTGCTCCCAGCGCCAGTGCCAGCGATGTGACGACGACCGACTTACCGCCGCCGG
>CAZXRO010000149.1:0-6907 GCA_964642435.1 uncultured Ignavibacteriales bacterium | reverse complement strand
GCCCCGGGTACCTATGAAGAACAAGTTGTCATCAACACCGACAACATCGTCATCCAGGGCGATGACCCAACTACAGTCTTCATCACTGCCCCGACAGATATGACCAACTCATTCAACACGGGCAATGACAACTACCCGGTGTTCTACGTTCACGATGCCGATGGTGTCGAGCTGCACAACGTGACGGTCGACGGTCTCGGTCGTGGTAACAGCAACAACCGCTTCATCGGCATTGGATACTACAACGCTGGCGGCGCGGTGAGCAACTGCACCATCAAGGGCATTCAGGATACGCCCTTTAGCGGTGCGCAGCACGGTACAGCGGTGTATGTCTATGCTCCGGACGCCCCGGCGCGGACGTTCACTATCGACGACTGCGACATCTTCGACTTCCAGAAGAATGGCGTGGGCTTCTACGGTGAGTACCTCACCGCCGACATCACGGACTGCGATGTCGACGGCGAAGGAGCGACACCGACAACGGCCCAGAACGGTATCCAGTATAGCTATGGCACCGGTGGTACCGCTACAAACTGCACCATCACCGGAATCGCCTATACGGGTGACACATGGACAGCTACCGGTTTCTTGCTCTTCGGCGCAAGCACGGTCAATGCCTCAGGAGTCCAAATCGACCAGTGCCAGACGTCGGTCTACTGGACCGACACCAAGGGCACGTTCGACAATGGCAGCATCACCAGCCCCGAAGGCGCTGGCTTCTATGTCGAGCGTTTCGACCCCGCCAAGGGTGCTCAGCCCAAAGTGCAGGCCCAGCCGCTCGATGCCGACTTCGCCACTACTGCCGACAAGGCGTTGATGACAGTCGACATCTCGAACACTCAGATCGTCGGCGTTAACATGGTCAACGGCTTGGGTATAGGCATATTCTCCACCTCCAGCGATGATCTCGCGGTCACCATGACCGACTGCCTGGTTAAGGACTGGGATTATGGTGTCAACTACTATGACCTCGGCGGTACCGGGACCATTTCCGGCACCATGTCCGGCAACAGCATCCTCGGCTCCAACTCGCTTGGCCTGGGTAACCAGTTCGCAACCCTGAATGTCACCGGCAACACGTTCTCCAACGGCACAAATGCCCAGGACGACATCGCCGGTAACACCTACGATGGCAACTGCTGGCACGACTGGTCCGGTACCGGCCCGTACGCTGTGGGTGGCACCGGCGGCAATGTCGACAATAGCCCTACTGCCGATTGCTCGGTCGACCTGACCCCGGATGATATCGCGCATCTGGATTGTGCAACCGACATCGAACTCACACTCTCGATCGGAGAAGCAGTGCTGGATATGGAAGGCGTCAATGCTGCCTTTGAGTATCCCGCCGAACTGACGTTCGCCGATGTCACGGCACTCGATGCCAACTTCCAGATCCTCCCGGTCAGCTACTCTGCCGACGGATCCGGAATGGACACGGTGTATATCCCACTGGTCATTCTCACTGGTTCCCTCGATGGACCGGGCGACCTGATGACGATCAGCTTCACCCCGTCCAACCTGTGCGCGGGTAGCCAGATCACCATGATCCAGGGCGACTTCCGCGACGGTGACAACAACGTTATTCCGGTTATCCTGCCAGACCCGACCACGGTGATTGTCGATTGTGACGATCCTGTCTTCACGGTGAACGGCCCGGCCGACGGTGGGTTCTACAACACTGCCCCGGTGCTGGATATCCAGGCTACCGATAACTGCGACATTGATGACATCTACTACCAGGTCGATGGCTGCGCCGGCGCCGGCTGGATGCCCATCGTGACCGACTACGCCGGTGCATCGTATACCAATGCGACGTGGGCGCTGCCGGACTTCGCCTCTCTGAGCGAGGCTAACCATTGTATCTACTTCAAGGTCATCGACGACAACACCCGCGGTAACAGCGACAGTTGTACCTTCAGCTGGTGCTTCACCAAGGATGTCACCCCGCCGGATCCGCCGACCAACTTCTCGGCTGAACCACGACACAATGCGATCGAACTGGCCTGGACCAACTCGGCCAGCACCGATGCCATCGGCGTCCAGATCCAGCGTGTACCGTGGGGTGACTACGCCAACTACGCCACCGCGGCGCCGGCCTACCCGGCCGACCAGACCATCGGTACCACCGCCTATGATGGCACCGATGAGTCCTATCGCGATGACACTGACTTCGATAACACCAACCGCGACATCTACTACTATGGCGCCTTCGCCTATGATGCCGCTGGCAACTACTCCGTCGCGGCATCTTCGGCCCAGGGTCGCTCCACTTCATACTGGCTCGGCGATGTCGCCGGCAGCGGCGGCTTCGGTGACTACGACGGCTTCGTCTACGCCGAGGATCTCGGTCCGCTGACCGTATCGTACGGCAAGGCCGAAGGCCAGCCGGGCTTCAATGATGAGATCGACTACGGACCGACCTGGGATGACGCTACCAGCTCTACCGGTGGCGCTACTGATATCCCGGTTCCGGATGACTCCGTGAACTTCGAGGATGGTATCATCTTTGCCATCAATTTCGATGCCGTCAATCCGACCATGAAGGCCCTGCCTATCCTGGCCGGTGAATCCTCCGATGGCCCCCTGGCCATCAACCTCGTAGACTATGGGGACGGTGCCTACGGCCTGCACCTCGACAATAACTCCGGTGCGGTCAAGGGCTTCAGTGCTAAGCTCACGCTCAGCAACCAGACTGCATTTGAGCGTGTCGAACTCGCCGAAACCATCGTCAACTCCGAGGCTCTCACGTTTGCCAAGGCTATCCCTGGCGAGAATTCACTCACCTTCGACTTCCTGTTGCTGGGCAAGGGACGCACTATCGGCGGTTCCGGTCCGGTCGCTACTCTCCACTTTGGCGGCTCCGATCCACAGGTCGAGCTGAACAACGCCGAGGTGCGCGACAACGACAACAAGGAAATCACGGTCGAGCTGATCCAGACCGCGCCAGGGAACCTGGTTCCCGATGAATACCGCCTGTCTCAGAACTATCCCAACCCGTTCAACCCGTCCACGACCATTGACTTCAACGTTCGCAGCACGGGACATGTCAGAATCGACGTGTTCAATGCGCTCGGACAGCGCGTCAAGACTCTGGTCGACGAGGTCCGGGACGCCGGCCAGCATTCGGTCCTGTGGGATGGCACTGACGATAACGGCGATGCAGTGGCAAGCGGAATGTACCTGTACCGCCTGGATGTCAACAACTTCAGTGACACCAGGAAGATGATGCTTCTGAAATAAACTGCGCGGCGATGCAGTAATAGGGAGGGGGGGTGCCCCGTTATCGAGGCCCCTCCCCCCACAATAACCAAGTTTATGGAGCACGAGATGAGACGCACACGATTCCTGATCGGCACCATCCTGACCGGACTGGTACTGCTGACATCCAGCGCCCTGACTGACCCGGGTGCGACCGATCGGATTCTCTTCAGCCCTCCGTTGAACACTGCCCAGCAAGGAGATACGATCACCATCCATCTGTCCCTCGATAGCGGGGTCAACACTGTCCACGGATATCGTGTCAAGTTCACCTTCGATACGACCGTTGTCAGACTCGACAATATCGCACCCACCGATGAATGGCTCACCATTGCCGGCGGCAGCTCCGGTCACTGGTTCTTCTATAAAGACACAATCGACCAGAGCAATGGCCAATGGCATATCGACCTGTTCTCGTACTTCTTCTATCAGTCGAAGTATATCGATGGCTACTCGAATATCGCCGAACTGACGTTCATCGCCGATCAACAGGGCGGTATCACCTCGCTGGCATTCTACGACCACCTGCTCGAAGACACACTCCTTGAGCCCGTACAGGTTTCAACCTCCGATGCCATGATCTACGTCTGCCCTCTGGGCTTTGTCCCGGGCAACGTCGATGGTGACGCTTCCGGTCAAATCAATATCTCCGATTTGACCTATCTGGTTGCTTACCTGTTCAACGGGGGATCGGAACCGCTTCCAAACCTTCTGGCTGGTGACAATAACTGCGATCAGGTCGTCAATATCTCCGATTTGACCTACTTCGTGTCGTATCTGTTCGGCGGCGGACCGGAACCGTGCGATCCATGCGAAACCTGAGAGGTAACAGCTAATGCGTACGTATATGCTGTCTGTACTTGTGGTGGTGATGCTGATTAGTACCGGGATAGCCGTCCAGGCCGCCCCGGGACACATCTTCATCAATCCCCACATCAAGTACTCGCAGAATGACAAAGATGTCACCTTCACCATCAAAGCCAATGATGAACTGGATGGCGTCAAAGGTATCCACTTCGATATCGACTTCTCAGAACCCCAGGTCTTCGGCGTGGACACACCGGGACCACCGGCTATTGAGGCTCTGCCAGGCGACCTGTTTGTCGATAACGACACCATCACGTTCTTCTGGGACTACTTGTGGACCGACTCCACCCGTCTGACTGTCGATATCTTCGTCTTGACCGACAGCCAGACCATCAGCGGACCGGGCAACCTCCTGTTGCTTAACGTGCACACTGATCCACTCTTTCGCGGGTTCTCGGAGATAACCTTCTCCAATATCAAAATCCGCGACCGGCACAATCAGGATATCCCGTTCACCAGCGCCGGAGCCGAGATCACTGTTTGCCAGTTCGTCGGCGATGTCAACGCCGACAACAGCATCAATATCCAGGACATCACGTACATGGTCGATTACCTCTTCCAAGGTGGTCTGGCCCCGGTGCCGTGGGCTGCCGGCGATGTCAACTGTGACGGCGCCATCAATATTGTGGATCTGACAATTTTGGTGGCGTACCTGTTCAATAACGGTTCTCTGTGCGGTCCTTGCGTCCCGTGAAACTATAGAGATTAGTAACCCAACAACATCTGCCCCGCCACGGTCTGGCCCATCACGCCCGATCGGCGGGGCAGATCTATATTCGCACACCATTCTTCAAGATACCAAAACAAGTAGTTGCTATTGGACCAAAGTATCCTGAACATTGCAAAGCCGTCAGCGGTTAGTGTATGAAGATGATTCAATCACAGCCGCTATCAACCAATTGCTTCGCCTTAAAATCACACTGGGGGTAACACGTGACCAACAGCAAAGCACCCACAACCTGCATCGTCATCGGTGCCGGTATCTCCGGCATCTTGGCAGCCCGCAAACTCCACGAGGCAGGGGTGACAGTAACTGTCATCGACAAGGGCCGGAACCTCGGCGGCCGCATGGCCACGCGGCTGTTAAGCGGCGCCAGACTGGATCATGGCGCCCAGAGTATCGCTCTGGACCGCTCCCATGCTGCCGACATCTTCAAGCCTCTCATCGATGGTGGAGTACTAAGACCCTGGTACGGCGACTTCGCCTCAACTCACTACTACAGCACAGACGGCATGTCCGGAATAGCAAGACATCTCGCGGCCGATCTCGATGTCCGTCTGGAAAGCAAAGTCACTCGACTCGCTATCGACAACAACAACCATTGGACTGTGTACTGCGATGGCAACCAGTCCTATACAGCTGATATGCTCATGCTTACACCCCCGGCCCCCCAGTCTCTGGCACTGCTGGAGGAATCAGGTATTGATCTGGACAAACAGGCAAGTGATCGCCTCCATGCTATCAAGTATGATAAGTGCCTCACCCTCATGGCCCTGTTTGACAAACCGCTCAAACTCACCAGGTCCGGTTGGCTGAAATCCGGCAATCCGGCCGCCGAATGGATCGCCGACAGTCGGTCCAAAGGGATGGCCGAACTACCCGCTATCACCGTCCAGGCGTCCTCTGCTTTCAGCGAGGAACACTTCGACTCACCCGAACCAGTTGTTGTCAACTTGATTCAGAACGCCCTGGCGCCATTCACTGATTTCCCCCCAACCAGCCAGAAACTCCATCGCTGGCGATACAGCCGGGCAATCGTCACCGACAGGGAACACTGCCTGGCCACTCTCTCCCCGGCCCCGTTGGCTTTCGCCGGCGACGGCTTCGCGGACCAGCAAATCACGGGAGCCGCCCAATCGGGAATACAGGCCGCAGAATCCCTGATAGAACTCTGCCGTATCACCCCCCAATAAACAAGCGGCCCGGAGATTGAGCACCGATCATCCGGACCGCCAATGGGATGGCCATTCCCCTAAGAGCCGGCTCCTATTGTCAAACGGAGCACGTCTTTCCATCCGACTCTCCGAGAGCGCCCCTACCCCCGAAGACAATAGCTGTCCCCAAGCGTAGCCTGGCCCTCATCTGTCAATACCATAGCAACAGCCGTGCCATAATCGCAACGACGACCATAACCCCCTGAACACCAATGATATACAGCATCTCGACTTAGCCTGAAAGAACTCTCCTGTGGTGAAATTGCCTCACTACCAAGCCAACCCCCGTGTAATACTGCCACACCTCCCACGCCTGCCTGATCTACCGCTCTCGCCGAACTGCTCATTTCCGGCGTTCACCGTCCACCGATCACCCCACGAAAGGCACCGAAACCTCGTTCACCAGTTTGGCTTGTGGCCCGCGACAATAGCGCTGTCCGCGACACGCTCCACCCAGGCACTCCAGCGAGTGTATCCCCCGACTGCTTTCAACACATACCGCTCTCCCCCCTGCCCCTCAAACTCCAGAGTCAGCGGTTGACTGGACCGCCCCTTCTTCGATGAGTAATGAACCGTCAAAATATGCCGGCCCGGCAGCAATTCCACCACGCTGTACCCGAGCGCTTGGTAAGTATGCTGCAGACTGTCAACTCCCATGAGCGCTATGTTCCGGTGACCAACATCCACCACAGCGATCTCGCTGGTGTCCCTGAGCTCCCCCTCGTACATCCGAAGCACCGAATTGCCACCACACCCCCCGATTACACCAAGCAGCAACAACACGCCCATCACGCAGATCAACTTCAATCGCACAAACACCTCCGTGTCTCGTCCCGATCACTAACAA
>CAZXRO010000148.1:0-6963 GCA_964642435.1 uncultured Ignavibacteriales bacterium | reverse complement strand
CCAATCTCATGTCACTCGGTGGAATCGCCATTGCGATCGGCATGCTTGGCGATGCTTCAATCGTAGTCGTGGAGAATATCTATCGACTGCTGGGCGATGATCGCTACCAAAAGATGACCAGGCGCCGCATAATTGTGGCCGCCTGCGCTGAGGTTGCCCGCCCGGTTGTCTTCTCCGTATCTATCATCATCATTGTCTTCCTGCCGCTCTTCAGCCTGGAAGGTGTCGAGGGCAAGATGTTCTCGCCGATGGCTTTCACCATTACCTTCGCCCTTCTGGGATCACTAATCGCCGCGCTGGTCTTCGCGCCGGTGCTCTCATCTTTCCTGCTGAAACGGCGTACGCGAAGAGAATTCGTCTTGATACGCAAACTGAAGAGCCTCTATCGCATGTTACTGCAGGCAGTACTGCGTTTCCGGATAGCGGTAGTTGTCCTCAGTGTAGTGGCTTTTGTCCTGGCGCTATTGCTGGTCCCGCACCTCGGGACAGAATTCATGCCCACGCTCGAGGAGGGCTCCCTCCAGATCGATGTCGCCATGGCCCCCTCAATATCACTCGTAAAAGCGACCGAGACGATAATGAAGCTGGAGCGAATCGTATTGGAATATGAGCCGGTGCAACGAACCGTATCCAAGATTGGGCGACCCGAGGCGGGAAGCCACCCCCACCCCGTAAATGCGGCTCATATCCAGATAGCACTCAAGCCACAGAGCGAGTGGAGAGAATATGAATCGAAAGCGCAACTGATAGAGGCGCTCAGCGAGCGTCTGTCGGAGTACCCCGGCGTACAGCTGGTCTTCTCCCAGCCGATCCAGAGCATGTTCGATGAGCTCCTGTCCGGTGTCAAGACCCAGCTGGCGATCAAGGTCTTCGGCGAAAACCTGACCATCCTGAAGGACAAGGCTGAAGAGATCAAGACAACCGTAGAGACAGTGCCCGGCCTGGTAGATCTGTCGACCGAGCAGAGTTTCGGACAACCACAGGTGCAGATTGAGGCCGACCGTGATGCCTGCGCGC
Source organism: uncultured Ignavibacteriales bacterium (assembly GCA_964642435.1). Taxonomy (GTDB): domain Bacteria; phylum Zixibacteria; class MSB-5A5; order GN15; family FEB-12; genus WJKG01. Next base: position 5,946 of record CAZXRO010000148.1, on the reverse strand, counting down.
GTTACGGTGTCGATGTTGCCGACATCCTCGAGGTTGTCGAGTTGGCGATCGGCGGCGAAGTGGTGTCTCAGGTATATCTCAATACCCGAAGGTTTGGCGTGCACGTCCGGTACGATGAGCGGTTTCGCGATGATCCCGAGACCATTCGCAACCTGCTGGTACACACCGCCGATGGTGCCTTGGTTCCGTTGGCACAGGTGGCCGAGGTACGGACCATGATCGGTCCCATCCAGATCAATCGCGAGGCGAACCAGCGACGCTGGGTTGTGGCGGGCAACGTGCGGGGCCGGGACATGGGCAGTGTCGTGTCGGATATTCAGAGATTGGTGCGCGAAAATGTCGAGCTGCCGGCCGGCTACTATGTCGAATATGGCGGCCAGTTCGAGAACCAACAGCGGGCCATGCGACGACTGAGCTTGATTGTCCCGGTGACCTTCCTGTTGATCTTCCTGCTTCTCTACTTGTCCTTCGGTAGCGCACGGAGTGCAACATTGATATTCATCAATGTCCCGCTGGCCCTGATTGGCGGCGTGCTGGGGCTCTGGCTCACAGGAGAATATCTATCGGTGCCCGCATCCGTTGGTTTCATTGCCCTGTTTGGTATTGCAGTGCAGAACGGCCTGGTACTGGTAACCTATATCAACCAACTGCGCGATAGTGGCATGGCCACTCGCGAGGCCATCATTGAGGCCAGCCAACTTCGTCTGCGACCGGTAATGATGACGGCACTGACGACCATTCTGGGCTTGGTGCCGCTGCTGTTGTCACATGGAATGGGATCGGAGGTCCAACGGCCGCTGGCGGTGGTGGTTGTGTTCGGATTGATATCGTCGACGTTCCTGACTTTGGTCCTGCTTCCTGCATTGTACGAGTGGTTCGCGCCGAAACCAAAGGCAGAGATGGACTGAAACAAGAGCATACCAGGCTTATATCTGGAACGGCATGGCCATGACCGGAGACTCGAGCATCGATCAGGGCGATGCGGTTGAGGTCCAGGCGGCGTTGTCGCGCCAGTTCAGCGTGGGCAGCTATGCCGACATCGCGCTGGCGCCCGTGATGGAGTCGTCTCACCAGGAACTGTCTGCCGACAGCAATGGCGATCTTGCGGTTGCCAACACCGGCGAGTCAGTGATACTCGTGTCTCCGGGGGGGGAACTGACGTGGGGTTCGTTTATCCTGGAGGGGCTGGTTCAGTTCCCTGTGTGGCAGGACTATGAGGGTGCACAGACGGAGCGATCCACCAGCGTTTTGCTGGGTATCAGACTGATGAACTGACGCTTTTGCGGGAATAGGGGTGCGGGCAGGACCTGCGCCCTATTCCTGCTGCTCGAGATAGGACTGCAAGCTCTCCTGGATGAAGTACCTCCATCCGCCGAGACATGCCTCACGGGTGAACTCGGGGATGTCCTGTGGGAAGTCCTCGAGCACAGTGGCGATGAGCCGCAGCCTGCTGAGTTGCCCTTCGTCGTATAGCTCGAATGACACCAGTAGTATGCCCGGCAATCCGGCGTATCTCCAGTCATATGAGATCAGCTTCCGGGGATTCACCTTAACGATGTGCCAGACATGCAGGAATTCCCGCGCGCCGCTTTGCACGTTGAACCGCGTCTCGAAACCGACCTTCGGCTCGAATGAGGGGATATTCTCGAAGAACCAGCGGCGCATCTGGTCGATCTCGGTGATGGCGCTCCACAGTCGATCGGTGGTTACGCCGTAGGTTTGCTCCACAACTATGGGATCATCGGTTGACTTCACACGGTGCCTCCGTATCGGGATTCATTTTTGATCGCTCGGTCCGCTCTTGCATAAAGCATGGACAGTAACGACGCTGCGTAGCGATGCGACAGCTCATTGCTGCCATCGGGGCTGAAACTCAACTCACCATCAAGCGACTGGCTTGCCCCCCTGCCCAGATCGACAAACTCCCTGTTGCCAAACTCCGTCTCATCGCCGTAACGCGTCAGCCGGTACGTGTTGTCTTCTATGCAGAGCATCTGCTCGGCCGTCAGGCTGTCGCCGGTGTTCCGCTATGCTACAAGATAAATCGTGTATGCCACATAACAAACAAGCAACACCCAACCCTCGACACGGGAAACTCGCCCCTGCCCGCGAAAGCCGTATCCGATGACGAACAGTCCAACGGTCAGTGCACCCATGACTACGACATCCCGACTCAGGATACTTGGTTCTGCCGACAGCGGAGAGATGATTCCCGACAACCCAACAACAGCGAGTGTGTTAAACAGATTCGAGCCAAGAATATTGCCGAGCGCAATATCATGCTGCTTCCTTCGAGCAGCAACAATAGAGGAAGCGAGTTCGGGCAGTGAGGTGCCAATGGCAACAACTGTCAGCCCTATCACCAGATCGCTTATCTCCAGCCTCGTGGCGATCTCGACCGCGCCCCATACGAGAAGACGAGAACTTCCAACCAATAGCACCAGCCCCACTGACAGCCATAGGATAGCGGTCCGAAGCGACATCGTCTCTGAAGCGACTTCCCGGTCAATCTCCTTACCAAAGGTGTCCTCTCTCTTGCGCAGTCCCTGCCATATCGACCAGCCGAGCAACAGCGCAAAAACGCCCAGAAGAAGTGCGGCATCGACTCGAGAAATCGCCCCGTCCAGCAGTTGCAGCGCGGCCAGAGCAGTTACACCCGTTAGAATCGGAAGCTCCCTGCGCAGTACCTGAGAGTGTACCGCAATCGGACTGATCGCGGCAGAGAGTCCGATTATCAATGCTATATTCGTTATGTTCGAACCATACGCGTTCCCGAGCGCAATCCCCGGGTTCGACTGAATGGCGCCTATCACCGATACAGCCATCTCGGGAGCCGAGGTACCAAAACCGACTATCACCATTCCTATCAACAAAGGCGGTACACGAAAGCGGTTGGCAACCGACACAGCGCCGTCGACAAAACGGCCGGCACTCCACATAAGGACCACGAGTCCCACAATGACTGCTACAGATGTAATAAACACGGGGTTTCCTGTCTTTCGTCTGGGCCGGATTGGTTCCGCTCCGGCATGGGGAATAATCATCCATGACGAAGTCGAAATCAAGGCAAATGGTGTGGGTCCCTCAACAGAGCCAGGTCAATGAGCCAACACAGAGTCTACGAACACTCGCGCCCCGAGGCACTGGGCTCGCTGATAATCTCCGGTCGATCATAGCTTGCAGTCATTACGGAGGAGGCCAACGTCACCATGCCTGTAACCCATTGCACTAAAGTTGATTAACCGTCTACTCCTGGGCCAACCCAACAGCCGACTGAACGGATCGAGTGCGCGGAAGGAGACTACAAGCCCCTGCGCACCATTAACGGATTCCCACGGGAACAGAATGAGCCCCCCGATGGTTATTCCATCAATGGAATTCGACAATGTTCAATACTATACACATTCTAAACGCATGAACGACGCCATTTCAATACTCCGCAAGTGTGATATCCAACCCACTCCCCAAAGGATAGCGGTTGTTGAATGCGTCATCGAGGGCAGGTCCCATCCGTCTGCGGATGAGGTACTGCATTATGCCCGTAAGAAATGCCCGACCATTTCACGAGCCACCGTCTACAACACACTGAACCTTATGGTCCAGAAAGGACTTCTCGGGATGCAGGTCATCAAGGAAGGGGCGGTTGTGTTTGACCCCAATGTGGAACGACACCATCATGTAATAGACGAAGAGACGGGCGACATCTATGACATCCCCTGGGATCATCTTCAGGTCCATGGCATGGATGGGCTCAAGGACTTCGAAATAGCAGGATATCAGGTGGTATTGAAGGGCAAGAAGAGGCCATGAAGCTCATAGAGCTGCTGGCGAAATGCTATCCGACATTAGTGGTGCCCGGTTTCTATGACTGGGGTTTCCTGGATATGGACTTTCAGACACATAGTGAAATAAAGGAGATGTTATGAGCAACCCAAACAAAGAAAGCGCGGGCAAGTGCCCCGTGACAGGCGTGGCAAGCCGCGGAGCCACCAATCAAGACTGGTGGCCTGAGCAGCTGAATCTGAAGATTCTTCACCTGCACTCAGCCAAATCCAATCCCATGGGAGCGGATTTCAACTACGCGGAGGAGTTCAAGAAGCTGGACTACGAGGCCCTGAAGAAGGACCTCTATGCCCTGATGACGGACTCGCAGGACTGGTGGCCGGCTGACTATGGTCACTATGGAGGGCTGTTCATCAGGATGGCCTGGCACAGTGCCGGCACCTATCGTCTGGGCGATGGACGTGGTGGAGGCGGCACCGGCAACCAGCGCTTTGCCCCCATCAACAGCTGGCCGGACAACGTGAACCTCGACAAGGCGCGCCGGTTACTCTGGCCGATCAAGCAGAAGTACGGCAAGCAGATTTCCTGGGCCGACCTCATGATTCTCGCCGGCAACTGCGCTCTGGAATCGATGGGTTTCGAGACCTTTGGCTTTGCCGGCGGTCGGCCGGACATCTGGGAGCCGGAGGAGGACACCTATTGGGGAGCAGAAAAGGAATGGCTGGCCACCAGCGACAAACCCGATAGCCGCTACAGCGGCGAAAGGGATCTGGAAGACCCTCTCGCAGCCGTGCAGATGGGTCTGATTTATGTGAATCCTGAAGGTCCCGATGGCAACCCGGACCCGGTTGCGTCGGGCAAGGACGTTCGAGAGACGTTCGCCCGCATGGCCATGAACGACGAGGAGACTGTGGCTCTCGTTGCCGGCGGTCACACGTTTGGGAAGTGTCACGGCGCGGGCGATGCGGCATTACTCGGTCCGGAACCTGAGGCAGCTCCTATCGAAGCTCAGGGGCTTGGCTGGAACAGCAGCTTCAAGAGCGGCAAGGCCGGCGATACAATCACGAGTGGTATTGAGGGCGCGTGGAAGCCGAACCCGACCAAGTGGGATATGGGCTACCTGAAGGTGCTGTTCAAGTACGACTACGAACTGGTCAAGAGTCCGGCCGGGGCCAATCAGTGGCTGGCCAAGGACGTCGATGAAGAGGACATGATTGTCGACGCCCACGACCCGTCGAAGAAGCACCGACCGATGATGACAACCGCTGACCTCTCCCTGAAATTCGATCCCATCTACGAGCCGATCGCCCGGCGCTATCTGGAGAACCCGGAAGAATTCGCGGATGCCTTCGCGCGGGCGTGGTTCAAGCTGACCCACCGCGACATGGGTCCCAGCTCGCGCTTCCTTGGGCCGGAAGTACCCGAGGAGGAACTCATATGGATGGACCCAGTGCCCCCAGTTGACTATGAGCTGATCGACGAGAAGGACATTGCAAAGCTCAAGGGCAAGATCCTTGCCTCGGGACTGTCCATCCCCGAGTTGGTGTCGACCGCATGGGCGTCGGCATCCACCTTCCGTGGCTCCGATATGCGGGGCGGTGCCAACGGAGCCCGGATCCGGCTTGCGCCTCAAAAGGACTGGGAGGTCAACCAGCCTGACCAGTTGGCGAAGACACTGGGCGTCCTTGAAGGAATCCAGAAGGAATTCAACACATCTCAGTCCGGCGGCAAGAAGGTCTCGCTCGCCGACCTGATCGTGCTGGGCGGGTGCGCCGCGGTGGAACAGGCCGCGAAAAACGCCGGTCACGAGGTCACCGTGCCATTCACGCCGGGGCGAACGGATGCATCACAAGACCAGACCGATGTCGAGTCGTTTGAGGTTCTGGAACCCGCCGCTGATGGATTCCGCAACTATGAGAAGAAGAAGTACGCCATCAAGGCCGAGGATATCCTGATTGACCGGGCCCAACTGCTCACGCTGACAGCTCCGGAGATGACGGTTCTCATCGGTGGCATGCGCGTGCTCAACGCCAACTTCAGAAAGTCCCCGCACGGCGTCTTCACGAAACGACCGGAGACGCTCACAAACGACTTCTTCGTGAACCTGCTCGATATGAACACAGAGTGGAAACCATCCTCGGAAGACGAGGATATGTTTGAAGG
>CAZXRO010000147.1:0-7002 GCA_964642435.1 uncultured Ignavibacteriales bacterium | reverse complement strand
TCGGTCCAGACCGGCATCAAGAAGGGCGGGGATACAGCATACTATCGGCTGACCACCTCACCGCTCGGTCGGGATGTCAACCAGGTGACGCATGTGATCGAGATTTCAAATGACATCACCGCAACAAAGAAGCTCGAGAAGGAAGTCATAGAGGCTGAGCGCCTGGCGGCTGTCGGCCAGACGGTGGCAGGGTTGGCACACAGCATCAAGAATATTCTCATGGGGCTTGAGGGGGGTATGTATGTCGTCAAGCGCGGATTGAAAAAGGACGACTCGGAGATGCTTGACGAGGGCTGGCAAATGTTGGAGCGCAACCTCACCAAGACGACTTCCCTCGTACGCGACTTTCTCAGTTTCGCCAAGGGCCGGCTGCCGGAGCTCAAGATGGTGGATCCGCATCGTTTGGTTCAGGAGATTGTGGATCTATACGGGCCGATAGCTTCCCAGATTGGTGTTGACCTGAAAGTACAGCAGGGCAAGAAAGTACGCAAGGCACCCTTGGATCCCGAAGGGATTCACACCTGTTTGACCAATCTGGTGTCGAATGCAATCGATGCCTGCCGTATGAGCGAGGACAAGGACGGGCAGGTGACCATCCGGGTATCCGATACCAAGGCGGGATTATGTCTGGCTGTCAAAGACAACGGTATTGGTATGGACTCGGATATCAAGAGCAAGGTGTTTACGACGTTCTTCACGACAAAGGGAGGGCAGGGAACCGGCCTGGGGCTTCTGACGACGCGCAAAATCGTCAAGGAGCACGGGGGCAGGATAGAAATGAGTTCCCAGAAGGGCAAGGGCTCGCAGTTTCGATTGATCTTCCCGCGTGACCGGCTCAACGCCCTCTATCAAGAAGAGCAGAACACGCAGAAACCCAAGGAGTAAGCAAAGGAGCGACCGTGGCGAACCCGCATGACAAGACGGTACTGGTGGTGGATGACGAAGCAGATGTGCGTCGGTACCTATCGATGGCATTGGAAGATGCCGGTTTCAAGGTGCTGACGGCATCGGACGGCGAGGAGGCTCTGAAAGCGATGGCCGATCACAATGTTGATCTGGTGTCGCTGGATTTGATCATGCCACGTAAGTCAGGTGTCAAGTTCTACCGCGAGATGCATACAAACAAGGCGTGGTCAAGAATCCCGGTCCTGGTTGTCACCGGTCATGCTCGCGATGACTTGGGCAAGGCTGACCTGAGGGAACTGACCATGTCCGGTCCCGGTGTATATCTGGAGAAGCCGGTCAAGCCTGAGAACTACGTGGCAGCGGTCAAGAAACTGCTGGGACTTCAGACGACCCCAGACGAGGAAACCGCCGCACGCCAGAGCCAGCTTCAGAACGAGCTCAAGGACATTATCGATGCAGCTGATGCGGACACACTTGAACAGCTGAGGAAGCTGCTCAAACGATCAGAATAACGAAACCGGGCTGCCGAGTATGCGGTCCGTTTGGAGGCATATATGAGTAAGAAAGTGTTGATCGTCGACGACGAACCGGATGTAGTGAAGTTCCTGTCGCATCTGTTCGAAGATGCCGGCTACGAGACCGTCTCCGCGTCGGATGGTGTCGAGGCATTCAAGGTTCTGCAGGAGTCCAAGCCTGATCTGGTGACACTGGACCTGCAAATGCCCAATGACACGGGAACGGATTTCTATCGCAAGATCCATGGCCGCCCGCCCTACAATGATATCCCGATCATTGTGATCAGTGGCCTGGCCGGGCGTCACCTGTCGATTCGCAAGCCATTCGCCGTGTTCGACAAGCCGATCGATGAACAGGCCCTGCTCAAGGCGGCCGACGAGGCTGTCGGCGTTTGAACCAATGCCCGAGCATAACTTCATCATTAGCGTGAGATGTTGGTTCGGAATCGCTGTGCGAGGAGTGATTGATGTCTAACTCGGACCTGACGACAGGCGCTATTCTTGAGAGCATATCGGATGGCGTCTTCACGGTCGACCTCGATTGGCGGATAACGTCTTTCAACCGGGCCGCCGAAGAGATCACGGGGATTTCCCGCGAGCAGGCTATTGGGTGCCGCTGCGCCGACGTGTTTCGTGCTAGCACGTGCCAGCACAACTGCGCCCTGCGAGAGACCCTGCGAACGGGTCGACCAATAATCGGGCGCTCCGCCTTCTTCATCAACGCCGATGGGTCGCGGCTCCCGGTGAGTCTGTCGACAGCAGTGCTGCGCAATCGGGAGGGGCAGGTAGTCGGTGGGGCCGAGACCTTTCGTGATCTCAGTGAGGTTGAAGCCCTCCGGCAGCAACTTCAGGCTCGCTTTCGTGTTGGTGATCTGTACAGTCGGAGCGCACAGATGCAGCGGATATTTGAGGTACTGCCGGCGATTGCGGACAGCCCCAGTACGGTGTTGATCAGCGGCGATACCGGTACCGGAAAGGAGGTGTTGGCCAGGACTATTCACGCGCTCAGTCCCCGGGCGGAGGGTCCCTTCGTGGCTGTCAACTGCGCCGCGCTGCCGGACACCCTCTTGGAGTCCGAGCTATTTGGATACAAGGTGGGTGCATTCACCGGAGCCAACAAGGACAAGCCGGGACGATTCGCTCAGGCCAACGGAGGCACGCTGCTGCTCGATGAGATCGGAGATATCAGCCCTGCACTACAGGTAAGGCTGCTTCGCGTGTTGCAGGATCACATATACGAACCACTGGGGGCCACGGGATCCGAGACTACCGATGTCCGAGTTCTGGCAGCTACCAATCAGGACCTGACTGACTTGATCCGTCGTGGACGTTTCCGCGAGGACTTGTACTATCGTATCAACATCGTGCACCTGGCACTGCCGCCGCTCAAGGAGCGAAAGGAGGACATTCCTTTGCTGGTCGACCACTTTGTTGAACGCTTCAACAGCCTGCAGCACAAGTCGGTTGGTGGAATCTCGGCCGAGGCGCTCGCTCTTCTCATGGCCTGCGACTGGCCCGGCAATGTACGCGAGCTGGAAAATGTGATCGAACGTTCGTTCGTGCTATGCCAGGCAGGGACGATTGAGATCTCACATCTGCCGGATGAGCTAACCGGTCATAGCCGCTTGCAAGCTGATCCCCACCACGACCTCAGGCAGACGCGGCGGTTACTCGATGCCGCCACCATTCGAGCCGCTCTCAAGCGCAATCACTACAATCGTCTGGCCACTGCCAATGACCTCGGCATTCACAAGAGCACATTGTTTCGACGTATCAAGAAGCTTGGCATAAGTCTCCCTCTGCAGGACGGACGGTCCCAACGGCGCCATTAGTCGCACAGTCTACAGTCGCGTCCATACAGTTGCGCTCCTCAAGGAGAGTCGCGGTCCTGCTACTGTGTGAACTCATTGCCGGATTTTTCCATAACTGTAACTGTCACCTCGTAAGCGACTTAGCCCTCCGTATCTTGGTCGGGTCACCGAGTTGGCACAGTAGATGCTACACCTATGCATGATGAAAACGCAAGCGGGCAGAGAATCATGATCGCGGTATTCGCGAGCTGGCAAGGCAGGATAGCTCCGGTGCTCGATGTCGCAACTGAGATGACGGTCGTGACGGTTGATGACAGGCGAGTAACCAGCAAGACAACACGACACGTGGCGTCCGGTCCACCATTGAGCCGGGCACAAGCTATCCTGGAGACAGGTTGCGAGGTGCTGGTGTGTGGCGCTATCTCGCGGCCAATGCAGGCGATGATAGCAGGCCATGGAGTGCGAGTGATTGGTTTTGTCACCGGTGAGCTCAATCAAGTGATTGATGGCTGGCTAAGTGATAGTCTGGCAAGCCGGATGTTCATCATGCCCGGATGTGGACCACGAAGGCGCCGTCGGGGACGAAGCGATAGTTACCCAGAGAATCCCGGCGACACAGGAGCAATAGCATCGCGGGATCATTCCCGAGGCCGCGAGGGTCACACTGGATATCTGCACCGAGGATTTGGGCCACAGGGGCAGTGTGTCTGCCCGCAGTGCGGACATCGCGCGACCCACCACCCCGGGACGCCCTGCAGTGGAGTTCTGTGCCCCAAATGTGGCGCGCGCATGACAAGAGAACGAGAAAATGATAACCTGTAAAGGAGGTATGACTATGCCAGGAGGAGACAAGACAGGTCCGATGGGAACGGGACCAATGAGTGGACGCGGCATCGGTTTCTGTGCCGGCTATGATGTTCCGGGGTATGCGAACTCGGGGTTTGGTCGCGGGTTTGGCGGGGGACGTGGGCGAGGCGGCGGACGTGGTTTCGGAGGGCGCGGTTTCGGAGGCGGCGGTCGCGGTTGGCGCAACCGATACTGGGCAACCGGCGTCCCTGGCTGGGGATGGGCCGGATACGACGTGCCAACGGCACCACCGGTCGCAAACGACCGGCAGATGCTCAAGCGGCAGGCGGCTGCCATGGAAGAGGAACTGGAAGCAATCAGGCGAAGACTCGCCGAATTGGATCAGAATTCGGAAACGAGTGCAGACTGAGAGGCTTCCACGTTGAGTTACGAAGTTGGCGGGTGCGGGAGCCCCGCCAGCAATCTTCGCCACACGGATTGCACATAAAGGAGAGACTGCGTGAAGATAGCGTTTACAACCACGGGTAGTGGGCTGGATGCTCCTTTGGAGCCTCGCTTTGGTCGAGCACCGCGATTTCTGATATACGATGATGACAGTGAACAGATTGAGATGATTGACAATACCGAGAATGTACACGCAGCTCAGGGGGCCGGCATCCAAGCCGCTCAAACGCTGGTTGATCACGGTGCGCAGTGCCTGGTGACGGGTCACTGCGGACCGAAAGCATTCCGAGTCCTTGAGGCGTCTGGAATCAAAGTGTACAATACTCAGTCCGAGACAATAGCAAAGGCTCTGGACGCCCTGAAGAAGGGTGAACTGGAGGTGGCAGGAGGTCCCAACGCACGTGGTCATTGGTGATCGCCTCAACAACCGATGAGTAACTCGATCGACAGAACCTCGAATGGAGCAGGTGAAAGGTTCGTCATGGCTATCGCCTCTGGTAAGGGGGGGACCGGCAAGACCACGGTTGCCGTCAATCTGGCGCTGGCCTGGGGGCAGCCGGTCAGGCTGCTGGACTGTGACGTGGAAGAGCCGAATGTCCATTTGTTTCTCAGTAGCGGTGTCAGAGCACAGCATCCGGTGACGGTTCCCGTACCACGCATTGCAATGGATCTCTGCGACGGCTGCGGCGTATGTGCGGATGTGTGCGAGTTCAATGCCATTGCCATGGCCGCAGGATCTCCGATGGTATTCGAGGAACTGTGTCACGGATGCGGTGGATGCATGAGGGTCTGTCCGATGGAGGCAATCGAGGAAGTGCCCCGCAGGATAGGTGTTGTCGAACAGTGGACCTATGGCTCAGTGGAGGCGATCGCCGGTCGGCTCGATGTTGGCGTACCGACTGCGCCACCGCTCATACGAGCTGTGACAGATCACGTCGCGGAGAGCGGAGTCACGATTATCGATGCTCCGCCGGGAACCTCGTGCCCGGTGGTGACAGCCATCAGGAATGTTGACTATGTTCTCCTGGTGGCGGAACCGACACCATTCGGGTTGCACGACCTGAAGCTGTCGGTGGACGTGCTGCGCATGCTTGGCATGACATTCGGGGTTGTGATCAACCGCGCAGATATCGGTGACGATCGCACCCGGCAGTTCTGTCAGGAAAGCAAGATACCAATTGTAATGACGATTCCGAATGATCGCAGGATAGCCGAGGTGTATTCTCGTGGCGAGTTAGTGGTGGAGCAGTTGCCCGAGTACCGCCAGCAATATGCGGACTTGGCCAGCAGGATTGCGGGAGGTATGAAGTATCTAACGATATACTGATACGGTGATACGCAAGATGGTACACGAGGTATCTCACGGCCGCCACACGCTCAGGGGCGGCGAGGATGACTATGAGCTTTGAAGAATCTACACACGTATATGGTCCGGTCTTCTCTCGACGACTGGGCCATTCACTAGGGCTGGATCTGGTGCCGTTCAAGGTGTGTTCCTATGATTGCCTCTACTGTCAACTGGGGCGCACTACTGACCTGACAGTGAATCGCAAGGAGCACGTTCGCGGACGGACGATCGCTGCCGAGTTGGAAGCGGTACTTGCGGATGGTATCCGGCCGGACTACATAACCGTTTCCGGCTCTGGCGAACCGGCGCTGCACGTGGGTCTGGGCAAGGTGATCCGACAGGTTAAGGAGGTCACCAACACCCCGGTAGCGGTACTGACCAATGGTTCCTTGCTGTGGCGGCCAGAGGTCAGACGGGCAGTGGGACGGGCCGACGTGGTGTTACCATCGCTCGATGCCGGCGATGAACGCATGTTCCGCCGCATAAACCGCCCTCATGCATCGTTGACCTTCGAGCAGATGCTACGCGGGCTCCAGGCATTTACTGCGGAGTATCCCGGCGAAGTGTGGCTCGAGGTCTTTCTCATGAAGAACATCAATGCCGACTGGAGGAGTGTGGAGAAGATCGCTGATGCTGTCCGCCGTATCAAACCGACGCGAGTGCAGTTGAACACGGTCTCCCGCCCGCCCGGAAGGCCTGGGATCACGGCCGTGCTACCTCAGGAGATGCGCTCGGTAGCGCCATTGTTTGACTGTCCAGTCGACATCATCAGCGAGACGATTGATGCTGAACCACATGCTTCCGGTGTGAGTGATGAGTCAATAGTGAACCTTCTGCGACGCCGTCCCTGTACGGCTCGCGGGATTGCCGATGGTCTGGGCATGCACATGAATGAAGTGGTAAAGCACTTGGAGATCCTGCTCGAAGAGGACAAAGTGTACCGCAAGCATCAGTACGACCGCGTGTTCTACACGGCCAAGAGGGATTATGCCTGAAGAACTGGTCGTCATCAGTGGCAAGGGTGGTACCGGCAAGACGAGTATTACGGCTTCCTTCGCAGTATTGGCGCGAACGGCGGTGGTGGCCGACTGCGATGTTGACGCTGCCGATTTGCACCTACTGCTGGATCCGCAGGTGGAGCGTCGGGAGCAATTCTACAGTGGCCACGAAG
>CAZXRO010000146.1:6229-7028 GCA_964642435.1 uncultured Ignavibacteriales bacterium | reverse complement strand
ATCACCAGAATCGTCGTCAGTTGCATCATCCTCTTCATTTTCCTACTCCTTTTCTTCTATTGTCAAACTTCTCGTCTTGTCACATTTGCGAACAACTCAAGCATAGCTGAGTTCATCCACCAATTTTTAGCCCGCCTCCACTGCAGGCTGTTCTTGCCCGGTCTTCTTTGCCTTGATCGTCTCCCGCTCATTGAACAGCGCTTTATTGAACGTCTTCGCAAGGGCCGGCAACAGTAACATCGTTACCAGACCGGAGACGATCATGATAGCCAGAAAGAAGCTGCCAACCGTGATATACGGCACCAGGGTGGAAAACAGCATCGGGACGAAACCGATAGCGATCACCAGTACGTTGCGACTAATCGCGCGGCCCGCACCCTCGAAAATCTGGTGATAGGCGTCCTTGAAGTTGCCCAGTTCCCTGTAGAGCATTCGCAGTCGCTGGATGAAGTGTATTGCGAAGTCGATCGAAAGCCCCAACGTCAACGAGGACAGCACGGCGATAGGCATGTCGTAAGGCTTGCCCAGATAGCCAATACTGGCGTAGATGGCCATGATGGTAATGGTTAGCGGCAACATGCTGATCAATCCCCAGCGAACAGAGCGGAACAGAATGACCATCATGATGAAGACTACGATAAATGACCCCATCAGTGACTCGCGCATGCCGTTCACCATCTTCTGCTGCCAGACAATGTTGATGTAAGGCAAACCGGCCCACTTGGTGGTCACGCCTGCGGGAAGCGGGTTTTCGTCCATGAAGGCCTGGGCGCGCTCGATCACCGACTGCACCTTCTGG
>CAZXRO010000146.1:4836-6219 GCA_964642435.1 uncultured Ignavibacteriales bacterium | reverse complement strand
TGTCACCGTTGTTCATCTGGACCCACAGGTTGGCCTTGGCGAAGTCCGTGGTCGTGAACTTGAACAGGTCATCCGGATCCCCGCCGGCCATTTCAAACATGAACAGCATCTGCCCAACTTCGTCGGAGTTGTCGGGGATGATCATTTCGGATCTGTCAGCTGAAAACAACTCATAGCGCACCTTCTTGACAATGTCCGTCAGTCCGGTCGTTGCTCCAACAATCTCGTTCTTCTCAAGATCACGCTGCAGGCGCTCCATGTACTTGAGGACCTCGGGATCCTTCATCGCGTTCTCGTCCTGGCCCTCAAAGACCAGGTAATTCATATAGGTACCGGCCAGGTGCTTGTTCATCACCTCATCGGCAACACGGATCGGATGCGACTGCTTGAACCATTTAACGGGGTTATCATTGACGACAATCATGCTCAGGCCGATCGCGGCAATCACTACGACCACAGCGGCGGCGGCGATGATGCTCTTGTTGTATTTCCATGAGAAATCGCGGAATGAATGCATGACCTTGGCCAGGATACCGTGCTTCTTGTCGCTGGCGCCGAAATTGCGCAGGGCCTTGTCAGATATCAGCATACCGATTGCCGGGTTGATGGTCAGTGAAAGGAACCAGGCCACCGCGATACCGAACGCCACGAAGATACCGAACACCTGCACTGGCGGAATCGGTGTCAGGGCCAGCGAAATGAAGCCGGCAACCGTCGTCAGCGAGGTGAACAGCATCGGCAGGAACAAGGTGTTGATCGAGTGCCGAATGGTGGCATCTTTGTGCTTGTACTTCTTGAAGTGATCGTGAAACTCGCTGATAATATGTATCGAATTGAGCACTGATATTGGTATCAGGAAGATCGGGATCATCGATGACATGATATGCACCGTATGCCCGGTCAGGATCAGCAGCCCCATCGACCAGATGACCGCCATGATCGCCACGACCATCGGTGCCATGACAATGCGCAGTTGGCGAAAGAAGACCAGCAGCAACAGCATGATAATTACACCGGCCGCCGGAGCCGAAAAGGCCATTTGGCCAAACATCTCGGACCCGAACGAGTCCTCGGCCATAGGCAGCCCGGCGATATGATACTCTTCCTGGGCACTACCATGCCGAGCCGTGATTTCTTTGATCTCACTGGCAATTCGATACGACATCTTCTTGGACTCTATGGGAATGAAGATCGCCAGGGCGCTGCCATCGTCGCTGGCCAGCTTCCCTCGAAGGATCGGATTGTCCAGAATCCGCTGATGCATCGCTGTCGCCACTTCTGCCGATTCGATCTCCTCTTCCATCAGGGTGCCGATGACAATCAGTCCGCCGGGGCCCTGCTGGATGTCGTCGACGGTCGATGGCGCCATGACATCGTCGGCGA
>CAZXRO010000146.1:2817-4826 GCA_964642435.1 uncultured Ignavibacteriales bacterium | reverse complement strand
CGCGTAAACTCGATTGAGAGCATCGGGCGTAAACGCGCCATCCTTGACAACGATGCCGACAGCAATGAAATCAGATAAGTTGAATTCCTCTTTCATCTGCTTGTCGAACACGCGCACTGGCTCATCTGTGGGCAGCATGTTCTGCGGGTCGGTGTCGATGGTCATCTTGGGAAATTGGGCTGCAAAAAAGGCTGTAATGACTACCGCCAACCCAATTACAACCCAGGGGTGATTAATGGAAAAATTGACAATGGTCTTCTTCATCGGTCCGTCCTTTCCTCACTTTACTCGCACTTTCAAGCTTAGACAGAAAGGAACCCCAAATGATTCACATTTTCTAAAGATGTTGACAGACAGAAACTTAGGAGGGCGCCAAGACCGCGCCATGACGTGGATTGGTCTTGTATTGACAGCTTGAAGTGGACTACCTCAGTCCTTGTTAGAGCCGAATTTCCTGTCCCAGTGGGCTTTCAGTAAACCAGAGAGCTTGGCCTCAAGCGAGGCCGGCAGTTCCTCGCGCTTGCCCTCGCGGCACAGCTCGACTGTCTGCCGCATGGTATCGACCATAATCCGGCAGTTATCGCACTTGCCGATATGCTTCTCGATCTCCTGACAGATTTCGGGATCAAGCTCACCATCGATATAGTCATTCAGCTCGCTTATGTAATCCTTGCAGCTCTTTCCCATAGCGATCCTCGAAAACTTTCGAGAGTTTGTCACGAAGAGCGAGTCGGGCGCGGAGGACTCGTGATTTGGTTGCGGCGACGGTTTCGCCGATAACCTTAGCGATCTCCTTGATCGATAGCTCCTCATGATATCTCAGCAAAAAGGCGACTCTAAACTTCTCGGGCAGACTGCTCACAGCTTCATCGATTATTGCCCTAAGCTCCTCCTGCTCAAGAAGCTGGTGCGGATCCTTCCAGTCGAACAGCTTGACCGGGGCATTCTCATCGTGCATTTCGCCCGCACTCTTGGCCGGCAGGTACTCCTCAATCGGCTTGAGGCTGGTCTGTTTCTGCTTGTTCAGAAACGACCGCGCCTGATTCAAGGCAATTGCGTACAGCCAGGTACCAAACGAGGAGTCGCCGCGAAACGACTCAAGGTTATCAATGGCCTTGATAAGGGTCTCCTGGACAACATCCTCAGCATCGTGCTGATTACCTGTCATCTTCAACGCCAGACCGTAAACGCGTGACTTGTACGTATCTACAAGCTCACTGAAGGCCTTGAAATCGCCCGACTGGGCCCGCTTGACTAATTCCTTTTCGCTCATGTGACATTGCCAAGAGAACGAATGATTCAAAAAAAGTCAATTGTTATCGCACGTAACTGTCAGTAGCCGGAATCAGGCACTTCCATGGCAGTCTTGATTCATCTCAGACGATTCACCTGATTCACATATCTGTCGTACGATAATGGATTAAAAAGACCCTTGCGTACATGGGTTTTTGAAACTAGATTATGCCAACCCATGTTATAAGGGTACTCGAAATTGAGTTACGAAGCAGGCGGCCGGACTGACATCTCTGGATCGACAGCGAAAGGCCGTCTCTCGGCCGTCCCGCGTCGTTCTCCCTCCCCCGGCGCGGGACGCATTTTTGTAACGCCCGCAGTCACGGACACATACCGATCTTTCAACGACCCTGAATGGGCAAACACCCCATCGTCTAAAACTTGGCCCAGCGCGGCACCCGCGGAAACAGCAGTACGTCACGGATATTCTGCATGCCTGTGATATACATCACGGCCCGCTCAAATCCCAGCCCGAATCCAGAGTGCGGCATGCTGCCCCAGCGACGAATATCTTGATACCAGAAATAGACATCCGGATTAGCAATACCCTTACGCGTCATCCGCTCCTTGAGAATGTCGAAACGCTCCTCACGCTGGGAACCGCCGATTATCTCGCCCACCCGCGGCACCAGCACGTCCATGGCGGCCACCGTCTTGCCATCATCGTTCTGCCGCATGTAAAAGGCCTTGATCTCATCGGGATAGTTGTAGACGAT
>CAZXRO010000146.1:0-2807 GCA_964642435.1 uncultured Ignavibacteriales bacterium | reverse complement strand
ATCACCGGCTTGTTGAAGATCTTCTCAGTCAGGAACCGCTCGTGCTCTGTCTGCAGGTCAAGTCCCCACTCTACCGGGTACTCGAACTTCGCCTTGGCTTCCTTCTTCTTGAGCAGATCGATCGCCTCGGTATACGGCACCCGCTCGAAGGTCGAGCCGACCACCGCGTTGAGTGTCTCGCGGACCGTCTTGTCGACCCACTGACCAAAGAAGTTCATTTCATCGGCGCACTCCTCGAGCGCGAACGAGAACAGGTACTTCAGGAAGTCCTCGGCCAGATCCATGTCGTCATCGAGATCAGCCCACGCCATCTCTGGTTCGATCATCCAGAATTCGGAGGCATGCCGCGCCGTGTTCGAGTTCTCAGCGCGGAAGGTCGGCCCAAACGTGTACACATCCCCCAGCGCCGATGCCATCAACTCCGCTTCAAGCTGGCCCGACACAGTGAGATAAGCCTCGGCCGCGAAGAAGTCCTCATCCCAGTCTATACGACCGTCGTCTGTCCGCGGGATGTTGTTCAGGTCAAGCGTCGTCACACGGAACAAATCCCCGGCTCCCTCGCAGTCGGAGGTCGTAACTACGGGCGTGTGCACATAAAGAAATCCGCGCTCCTGGTAGTACCTGTGAATGGCATACGACAGCTTGGAACGCATTCGTGCCACCGCTCCGAACGTGTTTGTCCGCGGACGCAGATGCGCGATCTCCCGCAAAAACTCGAAACTGTGCCGTTTCTTCTGCAGCGGATACTCCTGGTCCGCCGGACCGACCAGGTCAACCTCAGAAACCTGAAGCTCATACTTCTGGCCCTTGCCCTCCGAGGGAACCAGCTTACCCTTCAGCCGAACTGCCGCCCCGGTATGAATCTCCTCAAGCACCGGGAATTCACTCGGATTGAGGACTACGCCCTGAAGATTACCCATGCAGGAGCCATCGTTCACATCGATAAAAGCGACATTCTTGCTCACACGAACGGTGCGAACCAGGCCGAGAATGACAATCTCGGAGCCGGGTTCGATAGCGTCATCCAGCAGGATTCGGGCAATCTTGGTACGGGTCTTGTAATCCATCGAAATCTCCTGTTTGATTCCGGCTTGAGGTCAATGTTGATGCTTGTAACGAACCAATGTACGCCTGTGTTGCAAATTGGGCAAGAGGCGCATTGTGTCGCGTTCTGTCAATTTTCCGTTAACCGAGAAACAAAAATGACCGTCCGTAAGTATAACTTGCAAGAAGCTTGGTCACGGCTTCTTGACCTGAATTCTATTCCTACCACCAATCATCTGCACGTTCCCGACCATCACGTCGGGAACTTCTTTTTTGGCAAATACTTAGACGATGGTCCAGGAATACAAAACCCGGCGTTCACTCACGGTAAGCGCCGGGTTCGGTTTAGCTGTTGGGATTTACTTAGCCGCAATCCCAAACGAAAAATCGATCTGGGAGCCGACTAAATATCAGCCACCTCACTGTAGTCTATCATATATCTGACCACCTCCTTTCCCAGTGTCTACTCTCATTAACGTATTAATCGGCAAAATGAGCAACATAAAAAGCGCGCTACCATACGGATTTCATCATCCCCCACAGGTTGCTGAACCGACAGAGGCATCCAGATGTTGTAGCAGCACCATGGTTACCCGATGTGTCTGTTTCCACAAGACGTTTAGCGAGCTCAAGAAGATCGCCAGGAAGACCGGCGCGAGCTCGGTGGGGGAGTTGCAGCAGCATGTAACGTTTGGTAAAAACTGCCAGCGCTGCCACCCGTACGTGCGGTTGATGCTCAAGACGGGGGAGACTGTGTTTGAGGTGATCGCGGAGGGGGAGGAGAACAGTGCCGAGTGACTCACTGAAGTTGAGGAGGAATGTGCCAAAAGGGGAGCTGCACTTCCGTGCGGAAAGATCGCGCTGAGACCGCATAAAAATGAGGGTGGAAGGGATCGAACCTTCGACACCCTGCTTAAAAGGCAGGTGCTCTACCACTGAGCTACACCCCCGATATAAGACATATCGCCCCGGGCAGGACGAACCCGACCGGGTCCGTATAATTGTCCATAACGCCGGATTTGTCAACCTGTTTCCGGGCCGACATATCGGGCACGCTCGATCGCTCTGCCATCTCTAACCGAACTCACATACCTTCCCAACTCATCTTTAACCCACTTGTTACCAATTCCTAAGCCGAAGCACACGCAAATCCAATTTAAACAGCCGACCCTTCCCGCGACAGAATCAACATGGCTGAGAGGAAACGCGACACAGTTCCAAATGCGGGACATCGCCGAGTGACGGCAAACCGATACTTCGAATCGGAGTCCCCGGAGAATTGAAGCAGCGTGACATCGTGAGAATCGAGCAGGACTTCATTCGCGGCAACCCGCGTATCGAGATTATCTCCGGCGGTGGGCGCCCCACGAGTATCCCCGACCCGTGGCGTCCAGTCCTGGGTGATACCGACATGTTGGTCGGCATCCCGGACATGCACATGTATCACTACGACTCCAATCTCGACAATTTCCGCTATGGAGCCGAGTCGATGCAGGATCTCCTCCGGCATCTAATCGGCCTGCAAGGGCAGCTTGCCGCTCGCGACCGACGACTGCAAGTGGCACAACTGGGTGACATGTTCGAGCTGCGATTTCCAGGGTACTACGGCCAGTCAATATCGGTCCATCAGATCAGCGACTCGCACCCCCTCTACGCATCCATCCTCGATACCCTATGGTCCCTCGACCCCATTCTTGTCTACGGCAACCACGACCTGGACCACCAGGCGCACGGGAAATCACAGTTCAGCGCGCGAGTCGGCT
>CAZXRO010000145.1:0-7061 GCA_964642435.1 uncultured Ignavibacteriales bacterium | reverse complement strand
CACCATGCTTGCTGTCATGGGGGATATTTCTCGTCTTGAGCAGGTAGTTGCTGACTATCCAGAGCAGCGCCATGATCACGGACAAGAGAAAATCCACCTGTGCCTTCTGCTGCTCCTGATACTCGCCGCCGAAAATCAATGAAAAGCCCCTTGGAAGCGGGAAACTGAAGAGCTGATCCTGCAGATCAGCGACGACATTGCCGAGCGCGGCACCACTGACCAGGTTGGCCGTGATGTATGTAACACGCTGGCCATCGACGCGCTCAATCTCCATGGGACTTCGCCGACGGTCCATGGTGACGACCGACGACACTGGGACGACCTGGCCTGTCGGCGTGCTAACCGATACATTGCGCAGATCCATCGTGCTGAGCCGATCCTCGGGCTGCAGGCGAACCATGATAGGATACTCCTCGCCTCCTTCTCTGAAGACGCCGGCACGTCCACCGCCGATATTGGTTTGTATCACCCGTGCAATCTGATTGACCGAGAGACCAAGGTCGGCGATCTTCTCGCGATCGATTATGAGATTCTGTTCCGGTCGACCCTCGCGGCGGCTGATGCGCACGTCGGCAACCTCAGGCACGGTCTCTATGATAGTCTGGAGATCTGCGGCCAGCCGGTCGGCCAGAGCCAGGTCATACCCGCGCAGCTCTATCTGGACAGCCTCTGCGCCACCAGAGCCAAAGAGGCGACGCAACATCCACAGGCCGGACTGCGCGCTTACGCGGATGTTCGCACCTGGGACCTTTCCTGCGACATGGCTGCGAATCCGGTCGGCCAACTCGAAGCTGTTGACGGTACGTTCGTCGGCGCTCTTGAGCGAGATCTCGACCTCGGCATCGCCCGGTCTGATCTCAACCGACACATGCTCCACCTGATCCATTGGGAGCACCTCGCGCACCAGTGAATCCATCTCATGGAGGTACTCGTTTACGACCGCGATATTGGTCCCCTGTGCCATCTCAAGCTCAATATCGATCTCGTTGGCGTCTGTTTGGGGAGCGAGTTCCACGGGCAAGAGCTGCCACAAGAAGAACGTTCCTATTAGTAAACAGCCCGCGACTGCGAAGACCGTCTTCTTGCGGTGAATGACCGTCACGATAATCCGCGTGTAGTGGTTCTCAAGTACCTCGGTCCACTGGGCGAACTTCGATGGTGTCTTTGCTGGTTCGCCTTCCGGCCGCGGCTTAACGCTGAGGTATCGGCGACTGAGCATCGGGACCAGGGAGATGGCTACCAAAAGAGAGCAGAGCAAGGCGAAGACCACGACCATGGCCAGCTCCTTGAAGAGCATACCGGATATAGTCTGCATGAAAACGATGGGCAGGAAAATGACGGAGGTGGTCAACGTAGAGGCCACAATGGCCCCGGTCACCTGTTTCGTGCCTATCAGCGAGCTGTCTCGTAGCGATTTACCCTGTTCTCTGAGGCGCACGATGTTCTCGAGCACAACAATTGAGTTGTCGACGATCAATCCTATCCCCAGGGCGAGGCCTCCAAAGCTCATCTGGTTGAGCGAAATATCGTTGAAGAAGAGAAGCCCGAAGGTAGCGATGATAGAAATGGGAATGGACAATGCGATGATGAATGTCGTCGATCCATTCCGCAGGAAGATGTAGAGGATGAAGATGGCAAGTAACCCGCCCCAGAGGGCCGATTGTTTTACATTGTCGATCGCATTCTGGATGAAGTTGCTCTGGTCGATAACCATCATCAGATCAATATCGTCTCGTTCTCGGTTGATCTGCTCCATGACGGCACGCGCGGCCTCCGCTACGGCAACCGTGTTGGCGCCTGACTGCTTACGGATACCGAGGCGGATCATGGGACGGTCGTCAATCTGGACCAGGCGATGGATATCCTCGTAACCATCGACGACCTCGGCGACGTCACCAACACGGATAGGGATACCATCGACCACGGTGATGATGGTACTGGCTATCTGCTCCAGCGACTGGAACTCTCCCTGGGTTCGAACATACATGTCTGCGATACCCTCGCGCATGTCACCGGCGGGGAGGCGGACGTTCTCGGCCCGGAGCGCCTCCTGAACATCGGTGGCCGAAAGTCGGCTGGAGGCGAGTCGATCACGCTTAAGCCGTATCTGGATCTCGCGATAGATTCCGCCCCATACGTCGACTGAGCCAACACCCGGAATCTGCTCAAACCGTTGAGATATCTCGCGTTCAAGGATGCGGGTAAGCTCGTCCATGCTGCGGTCAGACTGCGCTCCGAGGATGACGACAGGGAAGTTGTCCGGATCAAATTTCCACAGGCGCGGAGATTCGACCTCGGGTGGAAAGTCATCGCGAATGCGGTCCAAGGCGCCCCTGACGTCGTTGGCAGCCTCGTCGATATTCGTTCCCTGTGCGAACTCAAGCGTTACGCGACTCCACCCCTCAGACGAGCGGGACCTGACCTGCTCGACATTCGGAACACTGGCAATAGCGTTCTCAACACGATCAGTGATGATGGTCTCAATCTCCTCAGGACCAACATTCGGATAAGTGGTCGAGACAGAAAGCATCGGGTATTCAATAGGGGGTAACAAGTCAACCGGGAGGAATCGGAATCCCATAATGCCAACGACAACAATGATGAGGAAGATCATTGTTGTGGCGATGGGGCGATCTACGGCTACTCTGGTGATATTCATGTTGCTGAATTCCAGCCCGGTTTAGATGATCAGATACTGCCGGAGGACAGCGTGTCGCTTCCCGCGGCCCGTTGTTGTTTTACAACTTCCTCAAGCAGGTCCTCGCGCTGAAGCTGCTGAAGGTCTTCAACATAGTTCCAGTCGACTGCTCGGACTCGCGCCTCACCCGACTCACCTCCAAACAGATCCTGGCCCAGCGTGACCACCCATTCCTCTGGATCAATACCACGAATTCCGGCACTCATCCGACCCTTCGCAAGCACCTCGACTGGCACGAATTCGAAAGCAACCGGCTCGGTCAGATTACCCCGCTCACGCGTTACCACAGGATCATCGGGTATCTTGTTAGTGGTGTCACGAGAGACATAAACGCCGGTGGCTCCGGTGAGGGGATTATCGTAGAGGGCGCTGAGAGGGACGAGCGTGGCCTGCTCGCTTTCGCCGTAGTAGATATCAGTCGTAACAAACATGCCGGATTTCAGGCGGTGGCCGAGGTTAGGCAGGTCAATCTCCGCCCCCGTGCTGTGGGCAACCGGGTGCAAGAATGGAGAAATACGTGAGAGTTTGGCGGTAAGGATTTCGCCCTCCGGCAGTGTCGATGCCCGGATTTCCGTGCGTTGGCCC
Source organism: uncultured Ignavibacteriales bacterium (assembly GCA_964642435.1). Lineage (GTDB taxonomy): Bacteria > Zixibacteria > MSB-5A5 > GN15 > FEB-12 > WJKG01. Next base: position 3,778 of record CAZXRO010000145.1, on the reverse strand, counting down.
TGTTCAATGTAGTTCAGCATGCGATCAGTCAGGACGACTTCGACACGAACACTGTCCAGCTGCCCCATGGTGAGAAGGCGCGTTCCCGGTCCGACCATCATGCCGATCTCGGCGTTTCGATTGCCGATGGTACCGTCAACAGGCGCTCGTATTAGCGTCTGGGCAAGCATTTCTTCCTGTTCGGCAACATTGGCGAGTGCCTGCTCCACTCGAGCCTCGGCCAGGTCGACATCGGCCTCAGCTGCCAGTGCCCGCGTTTCGATCGCCTCCAGTTCCGCCTGGTTGATCATCTCTTGCTCTGCAAGAGTTTGGCTACGCTTGAGCTCCGAGTTAATCTCGGTTAGTCGTGCCCTGGCTTGACGAGCCTGAGCCTGCGCAATCTGGTAGGCCGCGCGAGCATGGTTGAGCCGCTCCTGGAACTCTCGATCACGCAGCTGGACCAATGGCTCTCCCTGTCTGACCTCGTCACCGTTCTGCACATGGACGGCCATGATGACTGCGGAGATCTCCGCATATATCTCTACTTGATTGGTTGCTTTGACGACACCGCTGAGCCGCTCAACCAGAGGCAGTGAGCCATGATTAGCCCGGACGGCTTCGACGGCCGGGATAAGCCGGTCGCGCCCCTGGCCGTTGCTATCCGAATTGTCTGAACAACCAGACATCACCAGGATAGCAAGAACTGAGAGCAGCAAGAGAAAATCAGAATGTGTCTTCACGCAGTGTTTTAAGCCTTCCTAATCTCGGTTCATCGATCCCGGCGCCCTCGATCAAACGTCTCCCTGTACACATGCCGCTCAGCATCTGACGTTCGCAATGAATGTCAGTTTCATACCATTTGTTCTGCCAGTCGTTTCATATGGCAATAGAATCAACAACCTGCCGGGGGGCTAGTCCAGAGATATGTTTGAATTGCTCCACAGTTGGCATAGAGTTGGTCGTGTCATTTGTAACGCAGAGGCTGTGCCAAGTGTTCTGAGAAAGATGTGATGACGCAAGAGACAGACTCGCGGCTTCATCAAGACTGTCGCAATAACCAATCCGATCAATTGGGGCTGTCGGTAGTAGATGAGTCAGAGAGCTCGTTGAGCACCTCAACAATGCGCTCCACCTGGAATGGCTTTTCCAGTACCGCATCAGGGTGACTACCTGACCCAGTCTTCTCAAGCGATGACTCGGAAAGAAACGCGGTGACCAGTACCACCGGCAGGCCCGGCCGCTCCCGTTTCAGTGTGTCGAGCAGTTCCAACCCAGACATACCCGGCATGCGGATGTCCGTGACGACGGCATCGACATCGCCCCTTTGCAGTTCTTCGAGAGCGCGCTGGCCACTGGACACCCCCAGTGGAAGGAAGCCGTTGATGCGCAGGGCGTCGGTAAGCATCTCCAGAAACATGTCATCGTCATCCACTACCATCACCTTGCGAATGCGCTGACCAGCCACCCCGGATGCCGATTCCAGTGTCCGCTGGATCAACTCTTCAATGTGAGAAATGCGAAACGGTTTGGCCAACACACCGTCGGCCGACGAAAAGCCGACAATCTCCGGAGCCGCCACGCCGGTGATGAACAGGACGGGCATCTTCGGGAAATGTCGTTTGACGCGCTTAAGAAGGCTCAGGCCATCCATACCGGGCATTTTGATGTCGGTGATCATCATGTCAAACGGCTCGCGGCTAAGCGATTCAAGGGCCTCGGCTCCGCCCGATACACCGACAGTATCATAACCGATACTCCGCAAAGTGTCGACCAGCAGATTCAGCAGCAGGGCGTCATCGTCGACGACAAGTATTCTGGCTTTTGACGGTTCTGTGGTACTCATCATTCCCTGATAAGCTTCAGTATCTCCTCTGTCTTCTCCTTGAGTAACTGCCTGGAATCGGCTTCAACATTGAGTCTCAACAGTGGCTCGGTGTTCGACGGGCGAAGATTGAACCAGAAATTGTCATAGCCAACGGTGAGTCCATCGATACGATCCTGTTCGCCATCGCTGAAGGCCTCGGCAACTTTGTCCATCACCGTCTGCTGATCCCTCACCTTGCTGTTGATTTCCCCGGAGCGGAAGTACGGGTCGATATCCGATACCATCTCATCGAGCAGCTTGCCCTCGGCCGAGATGAGCTCCAGACAGACGAGGAACGCGATCAAGCCTGAGTCGGCGAACCAGTTGTCGCGGAAATAGAAGTGGCCGGAGTGCTCACCACCAAAGATGGCGTTGTGCTTCTTCATTAACGGTTTGATCAGCGCATGGCCCACCCGGGTCCGAATGGCCTTGCCGCCCTGGCGCTCCACGAGTTCGGGGACAGCCCGCGAGCAGATGAGATTGTACAGGATGGTTTCCCCGGGGTTCTTTTGCAAAAGGGATTTGGCCACCAGCGCCGTTACCATATCGCCACCCAGTTGCTTGCCATGGCGATCCACCAGGAACATCCGGTCGGCGTCGCCATCGAACGCAGCGCCGAAATCGGCTTTCGTCTCCTGTATTTTCGCTACCAGATCTTCCAGGTTCTCCAATTCAATTGGCGAAGCAGGATGGTTTGGAAAGGAGCCATCAAGTTCGAAGTACAAGGGCGTGTATTCGATCGGCAGCTTCTCCAGGACGGGGGGGAGGGTGGCGCCAGCCATTCCGTTTCCAGCGTCAATCACGACCGTGTATGGTTTAACCTTGGAGACATCGACAAACGAAAGACAGTGCTCGGTATAGTCGCGAGTGATATCTTTGCGGACAATCACGCCCTTCTGGGGGGCCTTGTCGTAGGTGCCTTCGTTCTGGATATAGTCGCGAACCTGGGCTAGACCTTCTTTGCCGGAGAGCGGCTCGGCGTTCTCCTTGCAGACCTTGAATCCATTGTACTGCATTGGATTATGACTGGCCGTAATCATGACGCCGGCATCGTAGCCGAATCTGCCGACAGCGAAATAGAGGCCATCGGTACTGATCAGGCCCAGATCGATCACATCGACCCCGCAATCGTTGATGCCTCTGGCCAGACCGTCGAAAAGGTCCTCCGAGGATTCCCGCATGTCGCGGCCGACTGCAATTGACTGGGGTTTGAGGTACTTTGCCAACGCGTAGCCGATTTTGTAGGCAATGTCGTGGTTGATCTGCTCGGGGACAGTACCGCGGATATCGTAGGCTTTGAATATCGAGGGATCTATGCTCATGACGGGCCCTTTATGCTGATAGATTTGCACGTAAGATACCCGACACCTGAGCGCGGGTCAACGGCTTTGTGGTTTAGGTGGTTGCGTCGGCTTTCGGGCGGGCTGCGGCCGCGATTTTTTAGCTACGGAACCAAGACAAACCTCTTGCGTTTTCAGGCGCAAGTTATATATTCAGACGCTGCTGGGGCCGACCTGCACCAGTGGCGCCAAGCCACGATGGGCGGTTAGCTCAGCTGGTTAGAGCACCTGCCTTACACGCAGGGGGTCACTAGTTCGAATCTAGTACCGCCCATGTTTTTGGGGGCGGGCTGGAGAGAATGGCCGAGGCTGTAGCCAGGCAGGTGGACTTGGAGGACCCGGGGTAGTCCCGGCCGATGTAACAGACATGACGCTACCGCTGTAAGACAGTATGCGGTATGCCGATAGAAAGACTGTCGGGGTCGTAGTTCAGTTTGGTTAGAACGCCTGCCTGTCACGCAGGAGGCCGCGAGTTCGAGTCTCGTCGACCCCGCTTTTTTGTGCCTGGGGACGTGGTTTCAAGTCTTGACCATTGAGATAGTGAAGGGCTAATCTGGGGGCATGGGATGCACCCACGAATCACTGGGGTGCATCA
>CAZXRO010000144.1:0-7068 GCA_964642435.1 uncultured Ignavibacteriales bacterium | reverse complement strand
TCGTCAGGGCAAGGTGCTCTACTGGGGCACATCCGTCTGGACAGCCCAACAAATCGAGCAGGCACACCACGAATCTGCCCGCTATGGTTGCTATGCTCCTGCTGTTGAGCAGCCGCGCTACAACATGATCGATCGCCATATCGAGCAGGAGATCCTGCCCACCTGTGACCGGCTCGGCATGGGGTTGACCGTCTGGTCGCCATTGGCCCAGGGGCTGTTGACCGGCAAGTACAACGATGGGCCGCCACCGGGCAGCCGCGGTGCCGAAACCGACTGGCTAAAGGGTGACATGACCGAAACCAAACTGGAGACCATCCGACAGCTTACGCGGGTGGCCAATGATCTCGGGGTGCCGCTGTCCAACCTGGCCCTTGCCTGGACTCTCAGGCGTCCGGAGATCAGTTGCGCCATCATCGGTGCGACCAGTGCCGAGCATGTACGCGAGAACGTAAAGGCAATCGATATCACTCTGGATGAGGCTACGATTGCGCGGATCGAGGAGATTCTGGCTCCTGCTACCGGCAATGAATAAACAGTGACGTGCGAAACTCTACCAAAACTGAGGGAAAACGCGACAAACCATGTACCACACAATCAAAGAATTCGAGGATGACTGGACTCGTGAGATCGAGCGCATGCTCACCATGCTGGACAACATCCCGGACAAGGCACTCTCGCAATCGGTTGCCGATGGTCACCGGACGCTGGGGCGTCTTGCCTGGCACATTACGACCACCATTCCGGAAATGATGGCACACACAGGGATCACGATGGAAGTGCTGAGCGGAGACTCGCCCATGCCCCTTACATCAAAGGACATCCGTCATGCCTACGATGTGGTAGCGCGGATGCTGCTGGAGAAGATCAAGCAGAGCTGGTCCGATGAAACCCTGGAAACAGAAGACGACCTCTATGGCGAGAAGTGGCCCCGCAAGGTGACGCTGAAAGTGCTGGTGCACCACCAGATTCACCATCGCGGCCAGATGACGGTACTGATGCGGCAGGCGGGACTGAGGGTTCCCGGTTTGTTCGGCCCGGCCAAGGAAGATTGGGTGGAATTCGGCATGGAACCGCCCGAAGTGTAATCTGAACTACTGCCCCCACAATACAAGCGAAAAGCGGCGGCCGGGTTATCCCTGACCGCCGCTTCTCTCAGTTCTCTATGGGAATTGACCTTCTACGGCGAGGTGCGGATAATGCCAAACTCGCCCACTGAGACGAAACGCTCACCATTCCAGAGAATACCGTACAAATCAACCGCACCACTGGCTGTCCGCGCCGACCAGTCGAGGCCATCGGCAGACACAACAACATTGTAGCCGAACGTCTCTTCACCTGTCATGTCTCCAACCGCGACAAACCGCTCGCCCGACCAGGCAACGTCCCTGAGCAGGTAGTCGGTCCCGGTCTCCTCGACTAATGTCCACTCGTGGCCGGTCACTGGCCGCGTGATGATCACGCCGGAGTCACCAACAGCAACCACGAGAGTATCATTGAAGCCGATACCATAAAGCGTAGCATCGGTCGTCGTGTTCTCTGGTGACCAGTTGACCCCATCAGTACTGTAGTACGCCTCGCCGAACTCGCCAACCGTTACAAACATGCCGTTGACATAGGTGACCGCCCGCCAGTCACCGGGCGAGAAAGGAGTAATGCCCGTGAAGGTTGTTCCATCATCGGAGTAGTAAATCTGGCCGGCACGACCGACCGTCACCAGCCGGCTGGGGCTGGCCGCGGTGGCATAGATGGCCACCGCTGTGAACGAGGGCACCGTGTCCCAAACGATCCCATCCGAGGTGCGGACAACAGTTCCCGTCGCGCCAACAGCGTAGACATGATCCTGAAAGATGGCGGCATCGAACAGATCGCCATCGACACCACTGATCTGCGCCGACCACAACTCGGCATCGGTCGAGGTAACCACAGCGCCGGTATCACCAACAGCGACCAGAAGCGTATCATGCTGAATGACATCGCGAAGTGTCCGTGATGAGCCCGTAAACGTGGCGCTCCATTGAATGCCATCGGAAGAGGTAACGATATTGTCATTGTTGCCGACCGCGGCAAGCTGTGGCCCATCGGCGTTGTAGGTCAGCCCTCTTAGGTGCGCCAGGATTCCGGATGGGCGAAGCGTCCACGTGAATCCATCGGGAGAGGTAACGATCTGGCCGTTTTCACCCACGGCCACAAATTTGTCACCGGCATAGACGATTTCATAGAAGTAGATCCCCAATCCCACCAGTTGTCTCGCCCAGGAGTTGCCATCGTCGCTGGTGAAGATAGCTCCGGACTGACCAACAGCGACAAACCGCTCCGGCGAGGCGGCTACACCGTGCAGGACATAACCCGGCTGAGGCAGGGTGTCGACCCATTCGGTGCCGTTGCTGGAAAGCAGAATCCTGTTGGTACCGACCGCAACATATTGCTGTCCACGAACAGCTATGTCGTACATGTCAGCAAATGAGCTGTTCTCGGCAATCTGCCAGGTCGAATCGGTAGAATAGATCAAAGCACCGGAGGCCCCGGCCGCAACAAACTTGTCACCGGAGTAGGTAATGCCATGCAGCCAGTTTTCTGTCGGGCTTTCCGCCTCGGTCCAGCTCAGACCATCATCCGATTCCAGAATCAATCCGTTGTTGCCCACTGCCACGACAGAACCATCATCCGATGCGGCAACTCCGAACAGGTCAGCAGTCACCGTTGAGCGCTGCAAAGACCACACCTCGCCATTCTCACTGGTCACGATCGTCCCGGACACACCAACTGCAATATAACGGCTGCCGTTGTGAGTGACCGAGGTTAGGTATCTCCCGCTACGTGAGGTTTGCACCGTCCAGGAATCACCCGGAATGACCGGGCCTGAGGACGTGGTATCATCGTCACCGCAGCCGATCACAAGCAACATCGGCAACAGCACCGTCAGACAAAGCACAGCCCGTCTGCAAAATGGCATTCACTAACTCCCATTACACTTGGGTTAATCGGTTGATGTACGGCACTTCAGAGCGCCGCCTGATTATACACCAGAGCCGGAATATAGGTCTCATGTTGTTGTGGGGCAACCCCGAATTGGCATAGCGAACTCATTGCCGTACCACTACCACAATCTTTGAACTGGGAAATATTTACCGTTGCTCTGGCTGACTTCGCAAAATAGATTGTGTGATATCGCAAGCAATTCGATCCAGGTGACGATTATCCAGATATGAAACGCGAACACCTACTCATCGCACTGTTCATGGTCATCGCCGCAGTGTTTGTCTATCTGTTCTACCAGATCATGGTGCCGTTCTTTGTGCCCATCATCTGGGCGGCAGTTCTGGCCATCCTGTTTTACCCGCCATATTCCTGGCTGCTGGAGAAGGTAAAACGGAAAGGGATCGCCGCGGCAATCATGTGTTCGCTAATCGTTATCGTGATCATCGGACCGGCTACGTATCTGTTTGTCGCCCTGGTCAATGAGGCCGGCGATGCCGTCCGCGAGGTCAACATAATGTACCGGAGCGGCGAGCTGGATAATATTCTGTCGTTTGAGGTTCCCGGCATCGAGACAATCCGCAATAGGCTGTCTCAGTACTACGACATGTCCAGTTTCAAGCTCGAGGACCTGATCAGGGATGCCATAGATAAGGTCAGCTCGGTGATTCTCAACCAGACAAGCTGGTTGATCGCCAATGGTACCAAGGCTGTCTTCTATTTCATTCTCATGATCTTCACTCTGTATTTCTTCTTCAAGGATGGGGCTGCCATCATCCGAAAGATCAAACGCTTGATGCCCCTGACGATCAACCAGACCAATGTCACCTTTGGCCAGCTTCGCGATGTGATTCAGGCCACCATGTACGGCGCGGTGGTCGTCGCACTTGTCCAGGGAGCGTTGGGAGGAATTCTCTTCGCCATCATGGGGATTCCATCCGCGGTCTTCTGGGGGGCGATCATGGCCTTCCTGTCCGTGCTGCCCATGGTGGGTGCATTCATCGTCTACATCCCGGCCGGAATAGTCCTGATCCTCGGTGGCTCATATATCAAGGGCATGATCATCCTGTTAGTCGGGACCATTGTTATCAGCCAGATTGACAATGTGCTCCGCCCCCTGCTCATCTCCGGACGGACTTCCATGCATCCATTGATGCTGTTCTTCGCCATCATGGGCGGAATCGCGGTTTTCGGCCTGCTTGGTATTGTGCTCGGTCCCCTGGTGGCCGCCGCTTTCATTACCCTGCTGAAGATTCTGGAATTCCGGCTCCATCCCGATGCCGATGCCGGACTGGGCGCCGGTCAGGAACCCTGATTACCTCGCCTCAACTCCCCAATCCCTCCCAATCCAGTCATTACACCCATTTCAGCTATTGCGCAAACCCATGCTCCTCTTGACAATGGTGGGCTTCTCCCTGAAACCATTGATAAACAACAACATAGTATACCGAAGAACGAGACCCGCCCGTTGGCCCGCCGTTTGCAGAACCTACTATTGAGATATGTGATGACCCTGCAACCGAAGGGAGATTTCTGTGAAACGGCTAATAATTTCGGCTCTGGTGGCCCTCTTGCTCACTGCCGGACTGACCATGACAGGTTGCGACAAAGAGCGCATCGTCAACACATCTGAGCGGGTTCAGGAAGTTGTCGAGATTACGGATACCGTGTTTGTCCGCGATACCGTCTTTCGGGTGGATTCGATCACCACTATCGACACGGTAACCGAGTATATTGGCGAGGCTGACACGATTATCTATCACGATACCACCTGGAGATTCGATACCACCTGGCACTTTGATACGACGTACATCACCCAGATCGACACCATCGAGATCGTCGATACCGTCATCCTGGCCGGGGGCGGAGATGATACCGTGTGGGTCGATACCTCGGCCATCTACCACGACACACTCATGATCTATGATACCATTACGATTACCGACAGTATCGCCATCTTCGACACTATCTTCCAGATCGATACCATCATCCAGACCCAGGTGGATACCGTCTACCAGACGCAGTATGTCTACGACACCGTGAACATCGGCGGCGGTTGCGAACCGCTGGTCCACTTCGCCTACGCCGCGCTGCAGGGGTGGGGTGATGTCGAGGTCATCGCCGCTGTCAATGCCGAGTATGGATACGAAGACGGTTGGGTATTCTGGCTGTCGATCTACATGACGGCGATTGACAATCCCTCAAGCGGCGTGTATGACTTCTGGGGCTATATCGACTACTGGTCCCCTGACTGGGGACAGTTCGTACCGTTCGAATTTGGCTACCGCATGACTTATCTCGGAGGCGATGCTTCCGATCCCAACAACTGGCAGCTCTCCGATGCCCCCACTTCCGGTGGCGGCACCGGCGCCGCTCCCGGTATTGTGATCCAACGCCCGAGCACCGCGCCAAATCCCCAGGCGACGACCGGACTGAGACAGCTTGAGACTCGCCCAACAGGTATGCATCGCTGATTATTTCTACAGTTCGACCGAGAGACTGACACGTTCTGACAGGCCCGCCACTTCGGCGGGCCTTTTTGTTCTTGAGTGTTCATCTGCCGTTTGACACCAAGGGGCAGTTTGCCTATATTGCTATCGGGCTAACAATAACGAGTCAACCTACCACCGAAGGGGCTATGGGTGTTTCCTCATGTTGTATAGCGATAGCAGTGGCCTGTTCCGGCCGTTGGTCGACAGACTGTGTCCCAACGGTACAGTCTGCGCAAGACATCGCCAAGCAATCAACTGACCTGGTGTCCTCTTGCAGATGATACCAGATGCGGGGGCTCATCCGGCCGCATGATAGTCACGGGGGCTTATGCAGCAGAAAACAGCACGAATCAATGTGGCGTACGTCATTGATGATTACACGCCGGGATCGGGGGCCGAGAATCAACTCATTACTCTGATTGACAATCTTAACTTGCGAGAGTTTCGACCCCACGTCGTCAACCTTCGTCCACACCATCCGGGACGAGTCTATCCCACCCACTGCCATTTGATGTTTCTGGGGGTTGAAGGACGGGTATGGTCACCCACCGGTCTGGCGGGGATCGCGCGTCTTGCCCGGTTTATCCGTCAGAAAGACATAGATATTGTGCAGGCATATTTCGTGGAAAGCCGAATTGTGGCCACGGTGGCTGCAAGACTCGCCCGACGCGGGACACTGGTGTTCTGCAAGCGCAACGCCCGTCGCGAGCAAACCCGTCTTGCCCGGGCACTCGCTGCGAAATCGGACTATTGCCTGTCGAACTCCCGCTGTGGCGGCGACCTGGTGACCAAATTCGAGGGATTTCCACCCGAGAGGATCTTCACTGTGTACAATGGTGTCCGGCTGCCCGAGCGCATCGGCACCTGTCTTTCGCGTGCGTCACTGGGCATACCCGATAATGCCCCGGTCGTGACAATGGTTGCCAACTATCGCAAGGTGAAACGGATCGACCGCTTTTTGCAGGCAGCCGCCAGGCTGGACAACCGGCAGGCACACTTCATGGTTGTAGGTCGCGGTCGACGAGAAAGCGAGCTCAAGACACTCTCGCAAGAATTGGGCATCAGCGAACGTGTCCACTTCTGCCACACTGTCGAGGGCATCAGGTGGATACTCGACATGACCGATATTGGCGTGCTGTCCTCGGAGTCCGAGGGACTATCGAACGCCTTGATCGAGTATGCCATGGCCGGAATTCCTGCCGTAGCATTTGATGTCGGTGGCAACTCGGAGGTAATCACCCACGGCCTGACCGGCTATCTGGTGCGCGAGAATGACCTGGCGAAAATGGCCGGCTACCTGGATAAGCTGCTGGCCAATGAACCGCTTCGACAACGGCTGGGCCGTCACGCTCAGCGTATGGCGCGAAACAAGTTTGCGGTGCGCGCCATGGTCGAGAAGACACAGGCGTTCTACCGCCACATACTGAACGGGCAACTGGCCAACCTGCAGACTGAAGTGAGCCATTTCAGATAGCACCCGATACCTCCAATCCGCAGGTGGCCCACCCGTCCTCGGGTCGGATTAAAAGCCACTGCGACCGTTTCACCAGCTCCGGCAGCCCACCTTCCAGGTGGGCTTCTCGATCAGGGGTGCGTACCG
>CAZXRO010000143.1:0-7120 GCA_964642435.1 uncultured Ignavibacteriales bacterium | reverse complement strand
GTACTGGGCCAGCACATACAGCGGTGTAGCAGACTTTCCACAACTCAGGCAGTTCCCCTGCTGATCGAGCAATTCCAGACATGCCAGACACAGCGGCTGATCATAGTAGTCAATCCGTTTAAGGCAACTCTGACAAATCGCACTCTGGCCCGCCACCAGCTCATCACACCCCAGGCATAGCGGCGGAAAGGCGAACTCGATCGCGCCCCGAACCACGGGCCACGTCTTTGCATCTGGCAATCGCATTTATCAACCAAACGCCCTGTATGCCCTGCTGTAAAGGAAAAACTACAGGAGACGACGCGTATACTTGACCACGGTGTACCCCGTAATCACAACCGCCAGAGTAGCGGCACACGCCACCGAGAACCACCCGACCGCGTCATCAGTGGCGCCGGGCATGTACGTCGCGGAGACACCGAGTGCCCCATACAACCAATCTACAATCAGACCCGCCAGGACCGACACAACCAATATTGTCCCAAGATAACGCAACACCCCCCAACCGGTGAGGATACGCCTCAAGACGACCAGCGAAGCAACATTGGTCGCCGGACCCACCATCAAGAAGACGAGAATCGCACCGGGAGAGAAGCCCGCTGCCAGCAAGGCAGCCGCCAGAGGAGTCGACGAGGTGGCGCAGATATACATTGGCAAACCGATCACCAGCGCCCCCAGATATCCGCCCCAACCCTGCCTGAGGAACTCCGGAATCCCCGCCGAATCGGGCGGCAGGAAGACGGTAATCAGCCCCGCCAGCAGGTATCCCAACACCAACAACGGGGCCAGATCGCCAAGGAGATCATCAATTGCACCAAAGATCTGCCGGACCTTGCTCTGCCCGGCTTCCGCTAAGCCCCCAGCGCACTCATCACCGCACCCGCAGCCAGCGACACATGGTGCGTCAGCAACCGCGATTTCCGGCTTCTCTGGTTCATGCTCAGAGATGATCGTCTCCCAGAGCCCGGCCATACTCGCCGTAGCCATGGCAGTTACCGGCCGTGCAATGGTCAACAACGGATCAGTCAGCGAATAAGTCAACATGATGGAATCCACACCCGACTCCGGTGTGGAGATCAAAAAGGCACTGGTTGCCCCTCGACTGACTCCTGACTGCCGAAGCTGATATGCAACCGGAAGCACGGCGCACGAACACAATGGCAGTGGCACGCCCAGCAGGCTGGCCTTGATGACCGACCAGTACGACCGTCCCCTGATCAGATTGGCGATATTCTCACGGTGCAGCAGCAGGTGGATCAGCCCGGCGGCCAGAATCCCTACCAGCAGCCAGAAGGCGGAGTCGACCATCATCGACCAGACCGCCAGTACCCACTCCTGAAGGAAACCCATCATGACTCGGAGTCCAGCACCTCCAGAATCTGAAGAGCGGTCGGTGCGGCTCGCCCGTTCGGCTCCAGTTCAAGGTACCGCTTTGCGTACGCCCGGGCCGAGTCGGGCTGCCCGACCGCGTATGACACCACTGCCATATTGAAGTTGGCTATGCCGTGGTCCGGCTCCATCCTGAGAACCTTGCGAAACTCCTCCAGTGCGCGCCCGGAAAGCCCCATACCATGCAGACACGTACCAAAATCCACGCGAATATCAACATTGTCTTCAATTGCCAGGGCCCGACGGTAACTCTCGGCCGCGATGGTGTAGTTCTCAGCGTCCATGTACTGGTGTCCCATCGCTACGAGAGACTCATAGTCTTGGGGGAAACTCAGGTCCCCCATGGCTCCTCCCCCCATATCCGAATGAGGGGCCGCCTGTTGCTGCTGGCGCGGCTGCTGCTGCTGAGCCTGCGCTGAAGGCACCACTTGCGGCGTGCGCATAATGAAATATCCGGTCACCACAAGTAACGCTATTGCGGCCAAAATGAGATAGTCTCTGTTGTCTCGGCTATGTTTACCCACGTCGTATTCGCTCGTTTGAGTTTACGGTTTCTTGCTTTCCTTGGGTTGGATATGAAGTTTTGATCCACAATCGGGACAAAACTCCGCCCCTTGGTGAACTCGATAATCACAATATGGGCATCGTAGACTTGTCATGACAAAACCTCCTCGCTTACATTAACAAAGCCAGCTATCTATCATAGAACAATCTACCGGTGCCTATGTTCGACTCAATATCTCCACATTACGAAACTGAATGACAAATGGACACCAACTGTCTATATTCTGAACCTGAACGGTAAATGACAACGCCGACAAAGGCAAGCAAGAACTGCCCAACCAAACCGGAGGTGAAATTCCGAATGATACGCCGCGCTCTTACCATAGTCACCATCACCACCCTGTGCCTGGCCTTTTGCTCGAAGGCCACCAATGCCTACACAATCGAGGCCGACTCCCTCTTCAAACACATTGAGGTCCTCGCCCATGACTCACTCGAAGGCCGCCTGGTGGGCACTCCGGGAGAATGGTCGGCGGCCCGGTATATCAGCCGTCTGTTCAACTCCGCCGGCCTCAAACCTGCCGGAAATGACGGTAGCTGGTTCGAACCGTTCACCTTCATCGCCGATGTCGCCCCAGTCGGACAAAACCAGCTCACTGTCAACGGCATCCCCTTGAAGATCGGCACCCACTACCTGCCCATACCCTGGTCCGGCAATGGCGCGTTTGACTTCGATAGCGTCGTCGATGCCGGCTATGGTATCCAGGTGCGCATGCATGGTTTTCAACGCGATGACTACGCCGACCTCGATGTATCCGGCATGGCAGTGCTGATTCGGCGCATGTCGCCCGAGACCGACAATCCCAACATTGACCTCTCTCGGGTCACCGGCATTGTAGACAAGATCAACACTGCCATCGAGCAGAATGCCGAAGCCATCCTGTTGATCACACCACCCGATGCTGCCGACACCCTCATGCTGCCCAATCCAGCCGCCATAACGGCTCGCGAAATCCCCGTCATCTTCCTCAAACGAGAGGCACTGAGACATCTTGGGCTTGATCTCGACCAACCTGACATCACGTCTGTCAGCGGCATCGTTACCATGCAACAGGTAATCGACACCGGGTACAATGTTGTCGGTCACCTCGAGGGAACGTCCGACACCAGCATCATCGTCGGTGCCCACTACGATCATATCGGCTGGGGGGATCGCGGATCGCTGTACCGTGGCGATGAGCGCATGATCCACAATGGTGCCGATGACAACGCCTCCGGCGTCGCTGCCCTGCTGGAACTGGCCCGCCACTTCGCCGATCGGAAGCAGGAGCTAAACTACGATATGACGTTCGTCGCCTTCTCAGGCGAAGAATCGGGATTGCTGGGATCAAGCCACTTCGTCAAGCAGCGGCGCCCGGGACCCGGAAGCGTCAAACTGATGGCGAATATGGACATGATCGGGCGTCTACGCCCCGAGAAAAAGGGACTGATTGTCTACGGTGCCGGGACGGCCCTTGAGCTCGAGGAGTATTTCGAATCACTGGTTGCTGACAATGATCTCGATGTAACAGTGACGGTGGAGCCATCCGGTATCGGTGCCTCCGATCATACCTCCTTCTACAACCGCGACATCCCCGTCCTCCACCTGTTCACCGGACCGCACGAAGACTACAACAAACCCTCCGATGACCCCCAAACCATCAATATCGAGGGAGAGCTGAAGGTAACCAACATCCTGGCTGATTTCCTCTGGCACTTCCAGCAGCAGCGCGCGCCACTCACTTTCCAGAAAGTGAGCGCCCCCCCGATGGGCACCCGACGTTCACAGTTCACCGTTACTCTCGGCATCATGCCCGACTATGCCGCCGAGGTGGAAGGCGTTAGAGTCGAAGCCGCCATACCCGACCGTCCGGGATACGATGCCGGTATGCGCGACGGAGATATCATTGTCAAGATGGGCGAGCACGCTATTCGTGACATCTACGACTACATGAGCGCCCTGAGCAAATTCCAAGCCGGGGACAGCGTGACCGTGGTCGTGAGCCGCGATAACACCACACTGGAATTGCCGGTCGCCTTCTGACCAACGTTGTTCGATCAGTCTATGCAGTTGGTTGCAATAGTAGATTCATATTGCGGGAATCAATGAGGACCTGAGTGGTCACTCGATAGCATCGACACCGGTAGAGCGCACCACCGAAAGTACCCCCTGAACTCGTCGCATCTTCTGAATCACGCGGTTGAGATGTGAGATACTGTTTACTTCCACCAGGAACTTGCCGACAGCCGTTGAGTCGCGACGCGTGTGCACCTCGGCAGCGCGAAGGTTGGTGTCAGCATCCGAAATCGCCTGCGTAATGTCACGCAGCATATTCTTGCGATCCTCAACCGTCAACTCCAGTTGCACCACGAACGACTGGTCCCGCCCCGTGTCCCAGCTCACCTCGATCTGCCGCTCCGGGAACTGCTCCTGCAACCTGATGGCGGTCGGACAATCAGCACGGTGCACCGTCACCCCCCGACCGCGCGTAATGAACCCGACAACATCTTCACCCGGTACTGGCTGACAACACCCGGCGAAGCGGAACATCATGTTGTCCATGCCATGAATCTTGATGCCCTTGGAGCCGCGGATCTTCTCGATCACCCGACTGACAATACCTGTAGTGTCCTTCTTCTCCCGCGTATCATCAGGAGTCACCAGATTGACCACCGCCTGCGCCGAAAGAGAGCCATTCCCAACTCCCGCGAACAGATCCTCGACCGACTTGCGATTGAGCTTCTCTGCCGCTTCCTGGAGGACATCCTCCGACGGCATACTGTGGTGCTGCTCCCGCAGGCGCCGCTCGATAATCTCCTTACCCAACGCTACCGCCTGGTCAAACCCGGCCTGGTTCAGCCAGCGACGAATCTTGCTTCGCGCGCTCGAAGTCTTGACCAGTTTCAGCCAGTCGTGCGATGGCGCCCGGTTGGGATTCGTGATGATCTCAACAGTATCCCCGGAGCGCAGCTCTGTGGAAAGCGGCATCAACCGGTTGTTGATTTTCGCCCCCGCACAATGCGTCCCGACCTCGGTATGAATCTGGAACGCGAAATCCAGCGGCGTCGATCCCTTGGGCAAGTGTACCAGCCGTCCATTCGGCGTCAGCACAAAGATGTCTTCAGAGTACAGGTCTATCTTGAGATACTCAAGAAACTCCGAGGGATTGGTCATGTCCTTCTGCCACTCCAGCACATCGCGAAGCCAGGCCATCTGGCGATCAGAACGGCTCATCTGCTGCCGCCCCTCCTTGTACAGCCAGTGGGCCGCGATCCCGTTTTCCGCAACATAGTGCATCTGGTGCGTACGAATCTGAATCTCCACCATCCGGTTGTTCGGCCCGAATACGGTCGTGTGCAACGAGCGGTACCCGTTCTGCTTGGGATTGGCTATGTAGTCGTGAAATCGCCCTGAAACCGGCTTCCACATGGTGTGAATGGTCCCCAGCGCATGGTAACATTCCCGCTCAGAGTTCACTATTACTCGAATAGCCAGTAGATCGAAAATCTGCTCGAATGGCACCTTGCGTATCTGGATCTTGCGATAGACTGAATCCAGATGCTTCGCACGACCATAAATCGTCGCACGGATCCCGTCCTCCGCCAATGCCTTCTGCATCGGATCGGTGACTTCCTTCAAGTACTTCTCGCGCTCCTCGCGGCGCTCCTTGATTCGACGCACCAGGTCAAAATAGATTTCTGGCTCAAGAAACTTCAGTGACAGATCTTCAAGCTCCACCTTGACCTTGTTGATTCCAAACCGGTGCGCCAGGGGACAGTATACATCACGAGTCTCCTGCGCGATCAGCTTGCGCTTCTCGATCGGCAGGTGCTCAAGTGTACGCATGTTGTGGAGGCGATCAGCCAGCTTGATGATGATGACTCGAATGTCCTTAGCCATGCTCAACAGCATCTTGCGGAAGTAGTCTACCTGCTGCTCCTCACGTGAGGAATAGTGGATTCGGCCGATCTTGGTAACACCATCGACCAGCTCGGCCACCTCATCGCCAAACTCACGACGCAAGTCCTCCACCGAAACAGCCGTATCCTCGACCACATCATGCAGAATCCCCGCTGCGATTGTCGTCGAGTCCATGTGCTGCTCAGCCAGGATAGAGGCTACCTCCAGACAATGCTCCACATATGGCTCCCCGGACTGCCGTTTCTGGCCGGCGTGAGCCTTGTCCGAGAATTCATATGCCTGTCTGATCAGTGGAACATTGACATTGGCATTGAACGACTCGATATGAATAATGAACTCAGCCAGGTTCATTGCTGCACTTTGCCGTACTTCAAACTCTTGAAGTACAAGTCCTCCACTTCTCTTGCAACACGTTCAACCGAAATACTCGCCATGGTGTCACCTTCTTCTTCTATCGGCTGAATAACCCGACTTTCCTCACCCAACGGCCCCCACCTGCGCGGTGACACCGCGTCTTCCGAAGGATACAAACCGACCACCTGCGTGCCGACCGACACGGCAAGGTGCAACGGGCCGGTCGAATTCGACACCACGACCGCCGCCTGAGACAACACCGCCGCCAGCGTCCGAAGGTCCGTCTCGCCACAAATCAACCGCGTCCGAATACCCAGGACTTCCAGTGTCTCTCGAAGCAGCTTTCCCTCTTCCTCAGAACCGGAAAGGACAACTTCCACACCGTTCTTCTCCAGCTCCGCACACAAACGAAGAAACTTGTCCACCGGCCACGGCTCGGCAGACCCGCCCGACAGTGGGTGCACGACCACATACGCTCCAGATACCCCCGCCTGGCGGACGATACGGGCGGCGTTGCGAAGTTCCTTTTCTCGCGGGTAGACATGGGGCATCGTCACCGTAGGACCATCCTTGAAAAACCGCAGAAAGTCCAGATTATACTCGAATTCGTGCTTCTTGTTGGCCTTCCGGCTGTGCAACAAATGATAATTGAACAAGAAGCTGTGAAATCTGCCCGCTGTCCCGATCCGTATAGGTATCGCCGCCCGATGAAAAAGATAGCAAATGCGCCGCTCCGGATACAGCGCCACCACGGCCTTGTAATTACCGCGCGTCAGCTTGGACATAAAATCCTTCTCGTACGCCTTGCTCAGCAACAACTGGTCATTCTGAACACGCATGATCCGGTCTATCTGGTCGTTGCCCTCCAGAATCGGCGAGGCATACAGCGAGGCCAGTACATCTACCTCGCAT
>CAZXRO010000142.1:0-7157 GCA_964642435.1 uncultured Ignavibacteriales bacterium | reverse complement strand
ACCCATCATCGCCTTGGTAGGCCATTACCCTACCAACAAGCTAATGGGGCGCGGGCTCATCCCCAAGCGGCAGGTTTCCCCGCCTTTGACCATCACAAGATGCCTATAGATGGTGTTATCCGGTATTAGACCCCCTTTCGAGGGATTATCCCAGACTCGAGGGCAGATTGCCCACGTGTTACTCACCCGTTCGCCACTTTACTCACCCAACCGAAGCCGGGCTTTCTCGTTCGACTTGCATGTATTAAGCACGCCGCCAGCGTTCGTTCTGAGCCAGGATCAAACTCTCCGTTAATATTTCAAACGTCAAATTTCGATTTCTGGCACGACGTTTTTTCAAAAACGTCGAAAAATCGTAGTAGTATGACAGACCAACCGAATTCTTGCGAATCCTTTGGCCCGCAACGTGAAGTTATGGCTACGATTCGACCGTCTTTAATTCGCGTGGCTATTCAGTTTTCAAAGAACAAGCGAAAAAAAATCCGCTCACACTAACGAACTCTGTCATCAGTGCGACAGCGTTACATTGTAACACCCGGCCCTCGTCTTGTCAAGGCCTAAAAATCTTTTTTTCAGCCACCTGACATGGTCGCCTTCACAGGCAACACTGAGGGTCAGCGGACGAGCGACCATTTTATACTAATGCCTCCAGGTTGTCAAGAGGTATTTTCACCAAATGTGCATCCTCGCCCGTTTTCTTGTATCGGTTTAGACCCGGATTTCTTTAGACGCCACCCTTAAACGAATCTCTCCCCCGTCGAGTTCCAGAAAATCCACCCAGCCCCACACCCAACACAGATGCCCGCCCAACCGATTGACTACCGACATTCCGTGCGAAAATACTACAGTAACGCACGCCGCACGTTCCGACCTGAAACACTCACGATTGAGACTCTCCTCCAGCACCACCCATCCCCGCAGCTATCGACTCATCCTCATGCGCCTCACGATACGACCCCAAGCTGGCCAGACCGCCTCCAATCGCTATCAACAACACCCCGACCGCCACCAACACGAAACTCTGGAAGCTCGGTCTAACCAACAGAACCGCCGAGGCGGGATCCTCCGGATCATAGTGCATCTGCACCCGATGACCTGGGGGGTAGTCAGCTATCAGGTGCTTGCCGACATCATACCGACTACGTTTCGAACCGAAGCCGGTCGCCCCGAGATTCGAGACAACCCGATAGGTCCCACCCGCCACAGCATACTCAAGCTCTACCTCCGGGCGGTAGTTACGTCCCCCAACCAGCTCCGACCGGATAACAGTGGCCTCAACTGTCGACCAGTGCCGCCGCTCCCAACTCTCAACAAGCTGATCGGCACCATACACCCCGATAAGCAGCCCTGACAGGGCCACAACAAGCGCCATTGCTCGCCGAGGTCCTGCCAGTTGATACCCCTCGCCGATCAGCCGGGGGAGCAGCAGCCTGAGCACCAACATCCCCAGCAGTCCAACCACTATGACCGTCATATATAACATAACCATTGATTAACTCGCGCGTACGGACCATCGTTCCCGGCAAACCTATCAGCCCTGCATGTTGTTTAACACGAACGGCCGCCTCTCGCACATGAGGGGCGGCCGTTCCACTGGCTCGTACTAATCGGCGCTACTCGTTGACTTCCGGCTCGGGAAGATGTCCCGAGGAGACAATCTCGACCAGCGTAACCTCGAACTTCAGCTTCTTACCTGCCAGGGGATGGTTGACATCTATCACGATCTTATCCCGCTCGACCCCGACCACCACGGCCCGGAAGAAACCGCCGTCGGCATCGGGAACCTGAAGGTGCATACCTTCCTCGGGCTTGAGATCCTTGGGCAGCTTGCTGCGCTTGATCGTCTCCGTGCGGTCGGGCTTGCGATGCCCGAATCCGTCCTCAGGGTCAATATGCAATGTGCGAGTGTCTCCCTCGGCCATCCCCGTCAGCCCCATTTCCAGCCCCGGTATAGTGCTCCCCTCGCCGATAACAAGCTCGAACGGCTCGCGTCCCTCAGTGGTGTCGATCAACTCGCCGTCTTCAAGATAACCCGTGTAGTGTATTCTGACTTTGTCGCCGGGAACTGCTTGGCGCATAATTATCTCCGTTATGCCGTTGTGGTCATTGTTTCAGGCGAACCTACCACTTTTCGAGGAAATGTCAAGCAGCCTGTGATCGGTTGTCAGTGCTCAAGCTGAGCTTTGAGCTCAAGCCCTTCCGGGTGCCGGGGGTTCAGCTCAAGTGCCCGATCTACCTCCTGAACTGCGTCGTCTGTGCGTCCCTGCAGGTCATAGAGCATGGCCAAACGCCAGTGCGCCGAGGCTCGCCCCGGCCATGCAGGTTTAAGTTCAGCTTGAAGGTACCGATGAAACGCCTTCTCCCCCATGGGCAACTCTGTCCCCGACAACACTGCTGTGCGGCCGATTTGATACAATGCCCCCAGTTCGGTGCTGTCCATAGTCAGCACCGTCCCAAACTGCTCGAATGCCTCGCCAAAACGACTCTGGGCCTGATATATGAACCCCAGTTGCATTCGCGCGGCAACCTCCGACGAATCCAGTCTCAGAATCCTCTGATAGACAGGTTCCGCCTTGTCGTGAAACTCGTGACGCTGGTAGTAACCGGCCAAACGGTATAGCGACTCTCTACGCGTAGTATCTACCTGCACAGCCCTCAGGTACTCAAGCTCAGCTTTGGCGGTATCCTGTTCCTGGAACTCCAGCAATCCGGCCCTGAGCATGTAACCCGCCGCAGAGTCGATCATGAAGATCGTATCGAGCTGGGCCCGGGCCTTGTCTTTGTCCCCGCCGGCTACGCCCGGCGCCTGCGTATGGAACTCCACTAATGCAATACGCGGCCCAATGCTGTCCGGGGCAAGGGCACAGGCCCGCTCGTAGGCATCGCGACAGGATCGCGCCCGAAATGGCGCCTTGAGCTTGCTCCCACGGGCCGCCTTCAGACCGATGGCGTTGCCATAACTCAGGAAGTACTCATAGCGCGTCGTATCAAGCTCCTTAGCCCGTTTGAGGTACTTCTCGGCCTGGTCGTGATCGTCCAGCACAAGGTAGGACCGTCCGAGCAGGTACAGCGCCTCGGCATTGTCCTCATCGGACTCGACTATGGGCTTTAGGATATCCATTGCCTTGTTCACCCAGCCGTTATCGAGCAGGACTCTTGCAGAGTCGAGAGTAACGGCGTGGGAGGTCAGGGCAAGGAAGCAGAGCGCGATGGTGAGAAAGATAATCGCTCGCATGTGTTAACTATCGTTGAATGAGGTCTATGAACAAGAAAGGCGCAACGCGCCTATCAGATTATCCGGAAATAATCCACCAGCGTACATCGGCGCGGGCGCGTGAAACTCGACGCTTTCGTCAACCCCTCGCCCGTCGTCCCCGCTATCGACATCGTGCAATACCCCTCTCCCCCGTATCCCAGCCCGGCCATATTGGGACCGTTCTTCACGAAAATATTCGCCCGGCACAACTGCGCCATATTCGACAGGTTCACAATCGAGGTCGAGTGCATGACAAACGTGTGCTTGAACTGGTGCTCCACAATAACCGCCTTCTCCATGGCCTCCTCGACCGTCTTGGCCCGCACGAACGGGATAACCGGCATAAGCTGCTCGGCCATAACCAGAGGATGGTCCCATTGCGCTTCAAAGAACACCAGCTTCGTCCCCGGCGGCGGTTTGATATCCACCTGTTTAAGAATCTCCTCGGCCGATTTGCCGACGAAATTCCGGTTGATAGCAACATGGCGATACCCGCTGCCATCCGGATCAGACTCCACCAGTATCTTGGTCAACTTATCAATAGCCACCCCTTCCAGCTCATACGCCCCATTGGCGATCATTTCCCGTTTGAGCTTGTGGGCTACCTTATCGACAACGAATATCTCCTTCTCGTCGGAGCACAGTACGTTGTTATCAAACGATGCCCCGATCACGATATCCCGCCCGGCCTGTGAAAGCACCGCGGTTTCATCGACCACCACCGGTGGATTACCCGGCCCGGCACAGATCGCCCGCTTGCCGGAGGACATGGCTGCCTTGACCACCCCGCCGCCACCTGTGACAACCACCAGGTCGATATTCTTGTGACGCATGAGCGCATTGGCGGACTCGATTGTCGGCGAGGTCACGCAGGTGACCACATTGGGCGGTCCGCCTGCCTCGACAATGGCATCGTGCACCAGTTTGGCCATTTCCCCCGATACGTTCTTGGCTGCCGGGTGCGGGTTAAAGACAGCCGCATTGCCCGCTGAGATTATCGAGATCGAATTATTGAGGATGGTCGAGGGCGGGTTGGTCGAGGGCGTAATCGATCCCACCACTCCCCACGGCGCCGGCTCAACCAGCGTCAATCCCTTATCGCCGGTGAAGGCGTGGGGCTGCAAATCCTCCGGACCGGGTGTCTTCCGGGCTCAGAGAATAATCTTGTTCATCTTGTCCGGCATACGTCCCAGACCGGTCTCCGTAACAGCCAGCCGACCAAGCCGCTCGGCATTGGCCAGGGCATGCTTACGGATATTGGCCACTATCTCCATCCGGCGCTCAAGCGACAGATCAATAAACCGTCGCTGCGCCAGGCGCGCGGCTTCAACGGCGTCGTCGAGATTGTCAAACAGACATGTGTCCCCCTGACTCGCAATCTGACTCGGAGAGATGCGCGATGATGGCCCCACCGGCTGCGGCTGCGCTGCCGGCTGTGAGCTGCCACCATTTGGCGAAACTACAGTCGTGCCGCCACGCTTGTTGATCTCACTCAACACGAGGCGGACAATATCCTCGACAGGCATATTCTGTTGGGAATCAGCCATAGGCTCCGGATAACAAAACCGGGAGCTGAGCATGCTCCCGGTTGGTTAGTCTGTCAATTATTGACCATCGGGCAGGTTGGTCGGAAATACGTCATGCACATTGTTGTGCGGGCGCGGGATCACGTGGACCGAAACCAGCTCGCCGACTCTCTGAGCCGCTGCCGCTCCGGCATCGGTAGCCGCCTTACAGGCTGCCACATCACCGCGAACGATCGCCGTAACCAATCCACCGCCAACCTTTTCGTAGGAAACCAGGGTCACTTTCGCAGCCTTGACCATCGCATCGGCCGCCTCGATCAGGGCAACCAGTCCCTTGGTCTCTATCATTCCTAACGCTTCCATTGAGTCTCCTCAAACTGGACAATTTTGCATTGTTTAACTGGCCAAATAGTAGGACGGTGGCACGCTAATGTCAATCAAAAAAGCGACTTGCGACGGCGGAGCAACAGCAGCAGTGGCACCCCAAGCACATAACAGGCTCCGATCTGGCCGATCGCAATCATCTGCGCCGCAAACCAGAAACTCACACCAATCAGCGGGGCCAGGTAGGCCGATACACCAATCGCATTGAACAATACTGGTGGCATTGGAGCCAGCGCCACTGCGAGCCGCGACTGCCCGCCCAGTGACAGCGCAAACCACCGCGTTACCATCGCAGCCACCAGCGTAATCAGCGGTCCCACAAGTATATCCAGCCACCCCATGCCCCCGATAAGATTGGCCAAAACGCAACCAACATACAGCCCCGGTATCGCGGCGGGAGTCAGAAACGGCAGCACCGTCAGAGCCTCAGCAATTCGAATCTGGTAAACCCCAAAGGAAATGGGCAGGAACACTATGCTCAGCAACGTATACAACGCCGCAATCATACCGGCTGTCGCGACATACTTGGCGTGCATTGTTCCCATGCCCAGATATGTACGATCCCCAACAGCAGGTCAACGTTTTTCACTGATCATCATTGAGCGAATACACTTCAGCAGTGACATGAACAGAGCGAATTCGCCGGCAGTCGAATTCCAGCGTCTGGTCGTTCTCTCTCCCATGAACCCGCAGTATCACACCCGAATCTGTCAGACAGATGCACACAGGGATATAGCATCCAGTCGCTGAGCGACTGTCGGCGAGTTCCAGAAAGACCTTGCGCCGCGATTCGATGGCATGGCAAAAGGCTCGCAGCCAGTCTCTGACCTCCCCAGATGAGGCCTCAGCACTGTTGTGGGAGCCTTCGATTCGTAAGAACCGCCCCAATGACCCCGGCGCGGACTGCAGATGCTCCGAAAGCTTCTGCTCAATCAAACGAAAGCGCTCCCGGAAGAAGCGGTATTCGGCGGCAGGGTTGTGAGCACATGCATACCGAATCAGGTCGAGTTCATCGGCACCAAGCCGCATCGACGGCAGATCACCATCATGGGCGAGTTGATACCCATTGTCATACACGATCGGGATGTTCATTCGAGAGAGGCTGTTCAGGTCACGATAGATGGTGCGCCGAGAAACCCGGCACTGTTCGCTCAACTCAGCAACAGAGGCCGCGCCACGTTGCCGCAACAAGCTGATCAGATACAGCAGGCGCTCCGACTTTGTCATTCCCCAGCACCTCGCATCACCACCGCTCCGCCATTGGGAGCACCCCATATACCTGCAGATTGGATTGATAAGAGCGCCATCCACACCTTGACACGAGCCCGCCTCATGCAGCACTACCCTCCTTTGCCTACACCTCATCAATAGCTGCCGTTCAGGAACACTTACTCAGGGTCCTCGCCCCCCCCGATGGCCACTGCGAATCACCATCGAGTCAAACGAACAATCTGCGGCATACTACTGCCAGCAGTCGAATCAAGTCAAGAATCATGTGCTATGAAAAGTCGCCTTTGCGCGATTTTGCCCCATGTTAGCTCGCCGAGTGTCAGAAGGTGTCAGAAGGCACGCGGCTGCCATAATCAAATGCTCAGTTGCCGAAGGTAACTTCGCAGATTCACGCGCTGATGCTGTAGTCCCAGCTTGCGACGGATCGTCTCGCGATGCTTGTTCACAGTCAGCGGTGACACGTTTAGTTGGGCAGCGATCTCCTTCGATGAACGACCATCGCGAATCAGCAGACAGATGTCGATTTCGCGTTGAGTCAGCCCTGCCAGCCTGGCCCCGATTGAGTCCGTGCCTGTCCGTGTCGCCTGCCGTATGGCCCGCTCCAGCAGTCGGATATCATCATTCATGGACTCGGGAGCTACTCGCTTCAGTTGATCCACAATGGGCAGGACTTGGCCCCGGATCTGATCCGCGCATGCCGCTGATACAGACCGCTTCTCTTCCTCAAACCGATTGAGCACTTCTGTCAAAGCTATGTGCTT
>CAZXRO010000141.1:0-7283 GCA_964642435.1 uncultured Ignavibacteriales bacterium | reverse complement strand
AACTGGACAGCCCATCGCACTATCGCCCAGACTTCAATCAGGACCACCCTTTTGAATAATCGTGGGTGTTATTGAGAGACTGTTTTGTAGATTGACTTTTGGTCTGATCACAATTGTCTTGTTCTAATCTATGATCCAGTTGCCCGGCTCGCATCCGTGACCCTGCATCTGGCTGGTTTGCGCTGTCAGTGAGCGCATGAGACGTGATCAAGGAGATTGCCCGAATTGTCCATAAGAAATCGAGTCATGAAAGCCAACCCCGCCACCTGGATACTCACGAGTTTCCTGGTGACCATCATCGCCGGTGTGAGTGCTCTCATGTTGCCAGGAGCGACTCACTCTGGCGACTTATCATGGGTTGATGCCTTCTTCACGGCTACTTCGGCGGTCTGTGTCACCGGACTAATTGTAGTGGATACCGGGAGTTACTTCACGGCCTTCGGGCAGTTCATTATACTAATCCTGATACAAATAGGTGGTCTGGGAGTAATGACG
This sequence comes from uncultured Ignavibacteriales bacterium, assembly GCA_964642435.1. Classification (GTDB taxonomy): domain Bacteria; phylum Zixibacteria; class MSB-5A5; order GN15; family FEB-12; genus WJKG01. The sequence continues at coordinate 6,788 of CAZXRO010000141.1, read as the reverse complement.
GTTTCGGTCGCGCTGTTCCGATGGCTCGGTCGCACTATCTCCTTCAATGAGCGGATGGCCATGAGAAATCTCTTTGCTCATACACCCACCGGCAACATTCTACAGCTTCTCAAGAGCGTGCTGCTGCTGACGTTCATCGCGGAGTTTCTCGGGGCCATTCTTCTCATGTTCCATTGGGGCGGAGAACTACCGTTTGCGGACGCCCTCTGGACCTCCGTATTTCATTCTGTTTCGGCTTTCTGCAATGCCGGGTTCGCATTGTACCCTGACAGCATGATGCAGTACCGCTATGACATGTTGCTGAATGTTACCATGTGCTCGCTCATTTTGGTCGGCGGGATCGGGTTTCCGGTTCTCCACGAATTGGCGCTCCGATTCAAGATGCGCAAACGGCAGGAGATGCGCCAGCGAATGTCTATCCATACCAAGGCCGTTCTGATCACAACCGCCACTCTGGTTGTCGCTGGGGCTGTTGGGTTCGGGTTCCTGGAATACGAGATGTTGACTGCTACAGGCAGCCCCTTTCGAGCCGTGGCTGTGTCCGTGTTTCAATCAATTACCGCTCGTACAGCTGGGTTCAACACAGTTGATATCTCCGCCCTCGATGACGCGACCCTGGCCTTACTCATCTTTCTCATGTTTGTTGGAGCATCCCCTGGATCCTGTGGGGGTGGCGTCAAGACGACCACCCTGGCCCTACTGGTGGCGTCGACCATCAGCCGTGTTCGCAGGTATAGGCGGACTAACATGTTCTATAAATCGATTCCAGACGAAACCGTAGGACGTGCCGTGTCGCTCATAGTCCTATCAGTGACCGCAATTGGTATTGTACTGTTCATGTTGCTTCTGGGGGAATCGCGCCGTGTCGATCAATTCGGGCTCCCTCACGGCGTATTCCTGCAATGCCTGTTTGAAACTGTGTCAGCCTTTGGTACGGTGGGACTGTCCATGGGGATAACTCCCGAACTGGGAGACTGGGGAAAGATCTGGATCATCTTGCTGATGATCCTCGGACGCGTCGGCGTACTGACTTTCGCCTACGTTATAGTCGGGGCCGGCGTCAGTAAGAACATAGAATACTCAGAACAGAACGTAATGATAGGATAACAGGGGTACTCGTATGAAGCAGTTTGCAGTTATCGGGTTGGGCAACTTCGGATTTCACGCAGCCCGTGCGCTGTTCGAACATGGCAACGAAGTGATTGCGATCGACGTTGATGCAGCCCGGGTCCAGGCCATCGATCCGTATGCCACTAAGGCCATTCGGGTCGACGCCACCGATGTGAATGCTCTCCGGACGCTCGGACTGGAGAACATGGAGGCCGTGATAGTGTCAACCGGCTTCAATATCAGCATGAGTATCCTTATCTGTCTTCACCTGCAGGAACTTGGAGTGAAACGAATCGTTGCCAAGGCAGTTGACGATGATCACGAGACAATCCTGACACGTGTCGGCGCAACCCAGATCGTCCATCCCGAGCGCGATATCGCCCAGCGCGTGGCAGGCGGACTGACCCAGCCGAATGTCCTCGACTACATTCCCCTGGAAGCGGACTATGAACTGGTGCAGATCAAGGCGCCATCGGCCTTTATGGGGAAAAGCCTCAAGGAACTGCAGCTTCGGTCGGAGTACAATGTGCATGTCATTGGCCTAAGAAAGCCGGGCCCCAGCGAGTTCCGGTTTGTGCCCTCGCCTGATTCCCGGATTGAGAAGGACGAAGTGATGCTGATAATCGGGCGAGAGAAGGACATCTCTCGCTTGAGAGAGCAGTGATGACGGAATCATCAGCAGTCTGACAACCCTTGCACTTCGCCGTGGTTCACACAGCGGCTTGAACGTGTACTATGCTGTACACGTTTATAGCTTCTTTACTTGATCTGTTCCCAGTTTTAGCATATATTGATAAACTGAAGGGATATGATCCGACAGCTGTGCGGGCAGCACTTGATGCAACGCTACGCTGAATGGCAGGCCACGGCGACGCCCGTTGCCCTGGCTTATAGGATTTCTTGGTAGTGCTGTCGGAGAGTGGCCAGTGAAATGTATGGATGGCCCCGCTATGACTAACGCAGCCATTTGGCAGACACTCCCCCCGTGCGTTAGTGGTTAGTCATGGCGACCCCAGGCCCCCAGGAAACGGTGGTGCCTGACCAAGTTCCCGAATGTCACATGGTTGGTTTCGCGGCCATAGCAGTCAGTCGCGGAACTGCGTGAACTGTACTGAAAGGAAAGTATTCAATGTGTGCAGCAGAAAAATCCGACGCATCCAGCGAGATTGTCATTCATGAACTGTATAAGCTCGAAGATATCCCCGACTGGACCAGCCTCGATGAATTGGCGGAGTTTCTCTACGAGAGTCTCAAGCCCTACCATGATCCTCTGCCTGTCGTCAAGCAAGGTATTCTCGATGCGCTGGAACCGAAGACCCTCGAGCCCGGGTTCGTGCTGCTGGCCGAGGAGAATAAGAAGCCCGTGGGCGCACTTATCATGCTGAAGACTGGGATGAAAGGCTACATTCCGGAGAACTTCCTGCTCATGGTGGCCGTCGACCCTTCGATGCGCGGCAGAGGCGTGGGCAAACAGATCATCGAGCGCTCTTTCGCGCTCGCCGATGGCGATGTCAAGCTGCATGTCGAATATGACAATCCGGCCAAACGGCTGTATGAACGCCTCGGTATGAACACCAAGTACGCTGAGATGAGGTATACAAAGTGAATCGCCTGACTATTGACCTTCGCAAGCTGCAGAAGAATATCGAAACAATCGGTGGCTGGATGGACAAGCATCAGGCCTCCTGGACTTTGGTTGCCAAGGTACTCTGCGGTCACACCGACACGCTCAAGGCGCTGCAGTTGCTGGGCATTCGGTCCATGGGAGACTCCCGCGTATCCAATTTGAATGCTATCGAACGCATTATACCTGATTTTGAGTCATGGTATCTTCGGGTGTCCGATATGTCCTCAGTCAAGCAGGTTGTAGCGCTCGCCGATGTGAGCCTCAACAGCGAACTCGATGTCATCGAGGCTATCAATGAAGAAGCTGGCCGCCTGAACAAAATCCATCGAATCATCATCATGATTGAGCTCGGTGACCTGCGCGAGGGCATTCTCCCCGGTTCACTTGTTCGCTTCTATGAACAGGTGTTTGACTTGCCGAACATCGAAGTGATAGGTATCGGCGCCAATCTTGGCTGCCTGGCCGGAGCCGTACCCAATGTTGACCAATTTGCCCAGTTAGTGCTCTATCGCGAACTGCTTGAGCTGAAGTTTCGACGCAGACTACCCATGCTTTCGGCTGGATCCTCAGTCGTTCTGCCGCTTCTGCTTGATGGTAAATTGCCCAGAGCCATTAATCACTTCAGAATAGGTGAAGCCCTCTTCCTTGGGACCGATCTTGTTAATGGAGGCACGCTTCCGGGATTGCACGATGATGTGCCGATCCTGGAGGCAGAGATTGCCGAAGTCAAAGAGAAGAGCTTAAGATCGCTTGCGGAAACATCGCACGTCCAGCCCTTTGAGTCGACTAACGGTTCGGATGAGTCCGAGCCAGCCGTCGGTGAATGGGGATACCGCGCGTTGGTTAGCGTCGGACAACTGGATACCGATGTTGGCGGACTGACTCCCATCGACTCACGCTACCGCATTGCCGGTGCTTCCAGTGACATCACCGTTGTCAATCTTGGCGACAATCCGGACAATCTGGGCATCGGCGATACGATCAAATTCAAGCTCAACTACTCGGCATTCCTGCGGATCATGAGTGTCAAGTATATTGACAAAGTGGTCGTGCCGCACCTACAGGATTTTGAAACGGCAACTGAGGACAGGTCATGGCAACTCGATCCGGCACTGGAGTCAATAAACAAGGATTTCGATTAGTGGATCTTGTGCAGTTCCGGCACCGGCTGCATAGCATGGCCGAATTGTCGGGTCGCGAAATCAACACGAGCAAGCTGATCCACACGTCGCTGGTGGCACTCAAGCCGGATGAACTGCTTGACAACATAGGTGGCCACGGGCTGGCGGCGGTATTCAAGGGAGCTGAACATGGCCCCGCGGTCCTCGTGCGGTGTGAACTCGATGCGCTCCCGATCGATGAGCACATTGATCTTCCCCACAAGTCGAACGCGCCGGGTGTCGCACACAAGTGCGGACACGATGGACATACGGCTATTCTCATGGGTCTTGCACAGCATCTTAGCCAGAACCGACCAACAAGAGGTAGTGCAATCCTCCTGTTTCAACCCGCCGAAGAGACAGGAGAAGGGGCTGAGCGCGTAATCAATGATCCCGAGTTCGCAAAGCTTCAGGCGGATTACTCGATCGCCCTGCACAATCTGCCCGGCTATCCGCTGGGACAGGTCATTATCAAATCTGGTGTGTTTGCCTCGGCCTCGTCCGGGATTGTCATTGAATTGCAGGGTGCAACGTCACATGCCGCTGAGCCACACCGTGGCCGAAGCCCCGCCCTGGCGGTGGCCGAGTTGATCCAGGCCATAAGCGCCGCCCCCCAATTCTATACAGCGCTGCACGAATCAGCCAAGGCCACCATCATTCACGCCCGGGTAGGGCACCAGGCGTTCGGCACCTCCCCCGGCGAGGGCACCGTGATGGCAACCTTGCGATCGTATGCTAACGACACCATGGCCAACCTGCAACAGCGCGTCAGTTCATTGGCCGAAGGTATTGCAGCCGCGCACGGGCTGAACGTAGCGATCAGGACGACAGAGGTCTTTCCCGTGACTGAGAATGATCCGACCGTGGTGGAGTGCATTACCGATGCAGCTGCCGAGCTGGGATTGCCGCTACTCACCCCCGACGTGCCATTCGCATGGTCTGAGGATTTCGGCCATTTTGCAGCTACCTGCCAAGGAGCGCTGTTTGGCCTTGGTTCCGGTGAGAATCAGCCTGCCCTGCACAATCCCGATTACGACTTCCCCGATAGTCTGCTGCCCCATGGCATTAACATGCTGCGCGAATCCGTCAGACGGCTCTTGGAGAGATGACGTGTTTGATTCTTCCTTCATAGAACTGAGCAAGAGCGCCCTGTCCAAGAATGTCCGCTTCATCCAACAGCAGGTCGGGAAGGATGTTGTCATTTCCTCAGTCGTGAAAGGGAACGCCTATGGTCATGGTATCACGGCTTTCGTTCCCTTGGCAGAGGCATGCGGGTTACGACACTTTTCTGTCTTCGATGCCAACGAGGCCTTTTGGGTGAGACAGGCGCAAACCAAGTCGGATACCCGAGTCATGATCATGGGCTACGCCGATGCCGACGGGCTGGAGTGGGCTATCGAGAACGATGTCTCATTCTGGATTTTCGATTTACCTCGACTCAATGAGGCTCTGGATAGAGCCCGTCTGGTGGGCAAGCCCGCCCGCATTCACCTGGAGTTAGAAACCGGCATGAACCGGACCGGACTTGAACTGGATGAAATCCTGCGCGCCGTCGACATCATTGGTGACAACCCCGATCACTTCATTATTGAGGGCGTCTGTACTCATTATGCCGGAGCGGAAAGCATCGCCAACTACAAGCGGATCATGGATCAAAAAGCAGTATTCGAGCAACGCTGTGGCCAACTTACCGAAATGGGCATACACATTCCCCTGCGTCATACGGCCGCCTCCGCTGCCAGTCTGGCGTATCCCGAAACTCGTATGGACCTGGTCCGAGTTGGTATCGCTCAGTACGGTTTCTGGCCAAGCAAGGAAACCGAGATGGACTTCCTGCTGCGGACAGACAAGGAAGGCGAACGCCATCATCCCGACCCGCTGCGACGTGTGCTCAGGTGGAGCAGCCGCGTTATGCATGTCAACACTGTTCCACCCGGGCAGTTTGTCGGCTATGGCACATCGTATGTCACAACGCGACGTCAGAAAATAGCCACCGTTCCCATCGGCTACTCACACGGGTTCCGTCGCAGCCTCAGCAACCTCGGCCGCGTGCTCATCAGGGGTAAACGTGCCAATGTCGTTGGTCTGGTTAACATGAGCATGATGACTGTCGATGTTACCGCCATTCCATCAGTCGAGGTTGGCGATGAGGTTGTCATTATCGGCAAACAAAATAACTCGCGAATAACCGTCGGCTCCTTCACGGATATGTCCAACCTCGTGAACTACGAGATGCTCGTGCGCCTTCCTTCGGATATTCCGCGCGTCGTACACAAGTGACCACCCATTGAGCAACCACGCTGCTCCACGCCGGAGTTCAATGCTGCTCGCACAAAACATCCGGCGCAGCTGCAGGTGTGTCAATATTCGGCCTAATCTGATAACTCGGAATACAACAATCTGGCGCAGTCGGGGCAGATACTGTGTGTGAATTTGAGTGTCGTATGCTCCTTGAGATAGTCTTCTATCTGCTCCCAGTACTGATGATCATTGCGCACCTTCTTGCAATTGGAGCAAATGGGAAGCAGGCGGCGGAGCGTCATCAACTCCGTAATGTCTTCCAAACTAACAATGAAAGCCCGTTCTGAATTGTAATCAAAGGGCGATGCTGTCACCCACAGGTGTATTGCATGGGTCAGGCTGCTGCGCTCGATCAATAGCTCTGCCTGCCTGCGAAACGGCTTCTTGCCCTCTGCGGCAGCCTTGACAGCATTGCGGATGACACAATCCGGGCAGGCAGCACCGGAGCCGCAGCCACCCGGCGCCGATGCATCATTGATACAATGGAGCACTTCCCCACACAGTTTCCTCAACTGTGCCGAGGGATTCGCACCCATCAGCTCCTCAGCGGCCCGGTTGTGGTCAAGGACATGCAGATCCTCATCTATCAG
>CAZXRO010000140.1:0-7321 GCA_964642435.1 uncultured Ignavibacteriales bacterium | reverse complement strand
AACGACACCTCAACAGGGAAATCCTCCCCGTTGGCTCGCCGGTGAATCCACTCGAAACGGTGGAACCCACAATCAAATGCCCGCCTCATCATTTCATCAGCCTTCTCGACGGAACTTCGACCATCCGGCTGTTCCGGGGGCGATAATTCCGAGGGATGGCTTTGCAGGAATTCTTCGCGGGTTTCATACCCCAGCATCTGTGCCGTTGCTTCGTTGCAATCAACAAAACGGTTCTCACCGATCAGCAAGATTGCGTCGCTGGAGGCATAAAGCACATCCATGAAGCGACGTTCACTCTCTTGCAGCGCCTTCTCTGCTCGCTTTCGCTCGGTCAGATCAATACCAAGACAGGTGAGATCAGTCACAGCACCACTGGCGTCTTTGGTCACCACATTCGACCATGCCACATTGAGACGCTCGCCGCTTTTCGTGAGGATTTCGTTCTCATAGTTGGACAGTCCGCTCGTGTCCCGCTGATGCATGAGCGCATCAAACACAACCCGGACCTCCTCACGGACATCAGCAGGAATACACAGATCAATCCAGTTGCTCCCCAGCACCTCATCCTCACCCCAGCCGGTCAGCTCCAGGAACCGCTTATTAGCAAACACGATCCTTGCCTCGGGATCCAGCGCAATGCCAATCTGCGGGGTGTGAACAAGAATGTTGCGCCATTTCGACTCGGACTCCCGGAGTTTCTGTTCGGAAAGCTTGCGTTCCGTGACGTCTCTGGCAACACCCACGACGCCAATGGTCTCACCCTCCGGGGAGAGAAGCGGTGCCTTCAGCATGTCAACGAGCGCCTCGCGACCATCCGGGTAATGAACAAGCTCTTCCTCCGTGAGCGGCTGGCCTGTCTCTATGATCTCGCGGTCATTGGTGCGAAAGACCTCCGCCTGCTCACGGTCATAGAGGTCATAGTCGGTCTTGCCAGGCACCTCATCCTGAGATCGACCGACATGGCGCGCAAACTCAGGGTTGCATCCCAGGTACACGCCCTCGCGGTCTTTGTAAAAGACAAGGTCCGGGATAGAATTGAGCAGCGAGGAGACCAGTCCGTACTGAAACTGCAGTGAAGTCTCCGCCTGCTTGCGAGCCGTAATATCCGTGGCAAATATCAGGTTCGACGGGCGGCCTTCCCACTCAAACGGAACACCGCTTATCTCACAACAGGCCACCTCACCATTGCTCTTGACCACACGAAGCTCATACCGCTCCGGCACCGGCTCACCGTTAAGGCGCTTCTGGTACATTTCACCGGCCAACTGCCGATCTTCAGGATACACGAAGTTCGCGAAATCACTGTGACTGAGCGACTCCACGCTGTAGCCCAGAGATTTGGCCGCATGCGGATTGATATACACGACCTGAGCGTCCTGAACCACCAGCAGGAACTGCGTGGAACTATCCAGCAGCGAGCGGTACTTCCGCTCCGAAACGCGCAGAGCTTGCTCCAGCTCCCGCTGTTCGGTTACATCGTGGCAGTACCCCATGAGCTTGATCGGAGCCCCGGTCTCATCGCGCAGCGCGGTGGCCTGAGCGAAGACCACACGACTCGTGCCATCTGGCAGACGAACCATGAGTTCTTCCTTCTGCGCCTCTTCGCTTTCCCATGCTGCAGCCAGCGCCCTCTGCGCAACCTGCATCGATTCCTCAGTGAACCGCCGCCACATCTGCTCGGTGGTCGGGCGCTCGGCATCCGGATCGAATCCCAGTAACCTGAGTAGCCCCTTGCTCGCGATCACCTCGGACGTCGGATGGGAAAACTCAAACGTCCCAAACTGCCCGAGCCGCTCGGCCTCGAGCCAGGCCGCGTGCTGGGTCTCAATCTTCTTGTCGAGACTGGCCCGCTCGCTTACGTCGTGATCAACCATCAATGTGAATTCGCTTTCGCGCTCGGACGGGATTGGAAGAAAGGCCGCTATATGGGCATGCACCCGCTGCTGCTGGTCGCCGAGCGTGTAGTAACACACCTCCTGCTTGCCTGTTTCACGCTTGCGATTCAGCGCCGGCAGCCAGTACTGATGCGCCAGGTGTCTGTCAATGTCGTTCAGTGATACGGGCAGCGACGATGGCTCGAGATGCCAGACTTCCCGGGCCAGCTGATTGGCATAGACCAGACGGTCCGAAGGATCGATGACTGCGACTATTCCCGGCAGGCAGTCAATAGCGCCCCGCAACAACTTGTTCAGTGAATCCCCGGCGGCACCATCGTGCGCGCCTGCTGTGACCGTTGCCTTGGTATCCGCCAGCCCCGCCTGCCCCCGGTCCGACTGATCACTTTGTTCCACGGTCATCAATCCCTTGTCAGAGTGTTGCGCTTCACCTCACCCGGCAGGACAGGTTGTCGACGTATGCGGCATGCCAAGACTGACATAGCGACAGCAGCACCGACAACCTCCTGTGCGACCGCTCATATGGAAGCGCTGGTCTCAGTTCCCTCGCTTGAGTCCCTATTAACATTAGATCGGACAATCTCGGTAATGATTTACTCCCTGGCGGCCACTGTTTGAGCCAGATCCCTCAGTTGTGCCATCACCCACAGAGCACCGCCCCGCCGTTGACATTGAGGATCTCACCCGTGATGAACGTCGCCAGGTCAGAAGCCATGAATACCACCGCGCCCGCAAGTTCCTCAGGTCGGCCAACCCGCCCCAACGGAATCTGGGAGGTCACACGCGCCATCCCGTTACCCTCAAACGCCGGCCTGGCCATGTCCGTGTCAAACCAGCCCGGGGCCACGCAATTGACCCGGATATTGTCACCCGCCAGCTCAACTGCCAGCGACTTGGTCAATGCTATCACCGCTCCCTTGGTCGCGCCATACGGCGAGTAGAACGCCTCCCCGCGCTGCCCGGCTGTCGATGAGATATGGATAATCGTACCGCGGCGCTGCCGTTTCATGTGCGGCACGACCGCCATCGTCGGCAAGTACGTGCCAATGAGATTAACATCAATCGACTCTCTGAGCCGCTGTTCGGTGAGTTCATCGATCGGATTATGAATCCAGATGGCCGCATTATTGACCAGGCAGTCGATCTGCCCGAACGTATCCATCACCCGCGCCACCATGTCATCGACGGCGGTCTTGTCGGCCACATTGGCCCGCACCGCCAGAGCCTCTACCCCCAGCTCGCGAGCCTTCGCAACAACTTCGTCAGCGGCCTGTTCATCAGAATGGTAGTTCACGACAACAGCAGCCCCGGCGCGGGCAAACATCAACGCGGTGGCGCGTCCCAGACCTCGCGAGGCTCCGGTAATCAGCGCAACCTGACCGGCAAGTGAAATCATGGTGAGCTCCTCAGCAATGCAGTAAGCAATCGAACCTGCGGGAATGACTCCCATCCCTGTCAAACGCAAGATGAGAAACCATTGTGCAACTGGCAAGTTTGTTGTTTACCCCCAAACTGGGGAGCAGACCGCCTGAGCTACTTGAGCGCGTAAATCGCCAGGACTACCGCACCGGCAATGGCCAACACAGCAGTAAACACTATCAGGGCTATGGCACCGCCAGAGGGACCGACACTGGTGCGATACGGGTCAATCTGAAGGTGTGAATCCTGGGCGCGGCGGTCGATTCGACGCTTGAATCGAATCCGGTTGTCATCGAACTTCTCCAGCATCTCCCATCCCGCCTGAGCCTCCTCACGGCAGATCTGCTGGACATACTCCCGCTTGCGGAACTTGCTCAACTCACTGCGGACAATCTTGAACTCCCAGCCCGACAAGTCATCGGAATCGTATGTTGCCAATTTCTCCTCCTCTTCTTGCTCCCGGCGCTTCTTCGCTGCAGCAATTGCCGCAGCAGCGGCGGCTCCTCCGGCTGACGACATCTTTCACCTCCTGTCTTCTCTAAACATACTCCCCCACCCCGCCCAAATTCAAGGTCCAATACAAAAAAGCCGGTCGCCCCAACGGCGACCGGCTCCAAACTGTTGCCCTGTGTCCTGCTCTATTGAATATCACTCCAGGGACTGGTCGGTTCAGAGGCAGGCATATCGTCGTTAAGAAACAGCAATGACTCATCCAGATACTGGCTGTAGGACGAAATCAGCCCCGTGCCCTCCGTGAAGTTCGGCCCGAATACCTGCTCCAGACAGGTCGTGCAATCGGCGCTGTCAGCCGGGAAGTACTCATGATAACGAAGGGCAAATTCGACATCCTTGTCCCCCCCGCCAATTATCGCTCCCAGCAAACCGTCGCCCAGATCCTCGGAATACCAACTCATCCGGTAGGAGAAACTCTCATGAACGTCACCAGAAATGCGAAGGATGGTCTTGTCAACCGTGCCATTGGCGTTGTCACTGAAACGCACCTGGCGAATGTCGAATGCGCTGTCCGCCAGATCAGCCCACGCGTAATAGACATCCACATCCCAGTCACCTTCATACTGTGACCGACGAAAGAGCAACATGGTCTGCTCATCATTGTTGACATCAAAAGCGATCTCCCACACAGATCCTGCCGGATCGGTCGGCGGCTGCATCTTGACCAGGTTCGACAGGTTGACCGAAGTCATCCCGAGTCCGGCCTGGCATTGCGATGGTATCGCCGTCGGTGCCGTCAACTCATGAAACTGCGCCCACGAGGAATCCTGCAAGAACGGCTCCCCGGTGGAGTCATCGACCATCATCAGCGAGTTGATATTCTCCACATACATATCCAGGTGCTCCAGGGCACCATATAGCGTCTGATCACCCTCATCGGTGAACACCTTGCCAAGAATAGAATACTCACCGTCGGTCCACACCGGATCGATAGCGCCCGGAGCCGTCTGCGGCGCACTATACTCTGGCGGCGCGACCTTCTTTACTATTTCCGTATACTCACTGAATGCCGGACGTCCCTGACCGTTGCTGATTGTCGGGAAATCGTCACTGGCGCATGAGACAAGAATGGCTGCCATAACAGCGATGAGCGCTGTCAGTGCCCCAAATGTCCTGACTCGTTGCATGTTGCCTCCTGTTTGGTTAATCGATAGCGATATAGTCCTGAAATACTATATCGGCACCTATCGCGTAACCGTTACCCCCGGAGGCCCACAGCTAACCCCAAAAGTGCCGGGTTGGCGAGCCTGTGGCTGTCTCGGATACCCGCCCGGTCTTAAGGCTTCATCGCCGAGTTGTACTCCGGCAAAACCCGCCCGAAGAGCGTGGCGTACATGATCCGATAAATGTCGGTATTGTCGACATTGGGTTCAAGCAGCTCGGCATTCAATCCATGTGCCCGTGCTATCACCGCGCCGGCAACATCCTTGTAGCAGGACCAGGCAATGCCGAAACGGAACCGCACACCGCGCTTGTCCGGCGCCGCAACGAACGGAATGGATCCGGTCCCATCAATTCCATCAAGCGGCGCGCCATTGTCGGTAACCGCCGGCAACGGTTGGGTGAACTCGTCCTCGTCGCGAATGGAATACAACTGCATGCCGCCCGCATCACTGTCCGCGGCGGTGATCAGCAACGTGTTCGGGTTGTCTGCAATGAAGCCCATGGCTACCTTGATCGCCTCATCGGCCCGTTGCAGCGCCGTCAACGTCCCGGCGGCGTTATTCGAGTTTGCAAAATTGTCTGTCCCCTCCTCCTCGACTACCATGAAGAACTGCCTGCCCGTGTTCTCAAGCAACCGCAGCGCCACCTTCGTCATTTCCCCGACCGTGGGGGCATAATCATAGTACAATGGAAGCCCGTGCTCCTTGAGATACTCTTCCGGGTAATCATTGAAGGTGTGCTTCGAGGCGAACACACCCAGCACCCGACGGGTGTCCGATGGCACCGCCAACAGCTCATCGCGCGTGAACACAACAAGATAACCCAGATCACGGGCTTCCTCGATGAGGTTGCGGTCATCGGTGCGTACACCTGCCACACCGTGACGACCCATTACGCCCTCCGGCAGCAGCAGCTTCTCCCCGCCCGAAAGAATGATATCAACCCCGCTGTGGATCACCTGGGCCGAGATGAGATCCGTATTGCTCCTTTGCGCTGCATTGGCCACAAACACACCGGTGCCCGGTTCACATATGTGTCCGCTGTTGACCAGCGCCGTCGCCATGCCGGCCTTCTGAGCCTCGGTCATGATACTGTAGCTTTCGCCTGAAAGAGACATCACCGGGTTCTCCGGCACGTTGCCGTACGTATCGAACTTGACCTTTACACCGAACGAGTGCACTGTCGCGCCACCGTGCGAGCTGGCGTTGGTAGAGTTTAACACGTGTGAACGATACAGCCCCATCCGCTGCATCATGTCCCAGTAGCACACACTGTCCGGCCCATAAGCATAATCCCGAAGCGCCCCCCACATCGAAGCACCGGTACCATCAGGGTGTATGAACACAACATTGCCGGTCGCAATACTCCCACCATCGCCTTGCGCCGCAGCCTGACTTGCCGCGAAAACCGGCATTACCGATGCAACAACGAAAACAGTAACAACAAGACGTAGTATTGACACGGGACAGGCTCCTTTCGACACCGCGGTTAATGGCTCAGTGATCCACTGACTCCTAATCATGCTCACGCAGGATTGCCGGGCAATGTGAATTTTGTTTGTTTTGTGTTAGGCACCGACTGGCCCGCCCTTCAGCGCTTGTTGAAAGAGGGTTGCCTTTGGGTAGGGGACATACTTGTTGAGTGAACGCAAAGCACGCCAGACCGTCGACAGCAGCAGATGGTTCTGCTGCCTCCCTTGCACGGCCGTCATTTCACGAAAACAGGGGCATGCGTCAAACCAACCATCACCTCACTGGCGAACCGCCTCCACCTCGCGCTCCTGAAGGCGGAAGATGAAGCCGCCAATCGCCCCATCGTCCTCCTTCACGAAGTGCACATCCCAATCCAGGTACGGTTGCACGTAGAACGTGTCGGAGACAGCCACAAACTCGATAGGCACCAGCCGGCTATTCATGAGATTCATGCCGACCTCTGTAGGCTGCACCCGCCAGAGATCATCACGAATGAAGTAATCGCCGGCTATGGCCTTGGAGGTTGCCTCACCGACCGTCACCGGCGTGATCTGTTTCGGTTGCGTATACCCGAGCTCCTGCAATACCAACTGCGTGAGAAAGTTCCCGCTCAGGGTCCCTCGTGATTGAGAGAAATAGAGAACCATGGCATCATGTTCCGGCAGGGCTATCGCGGCTGTTCCGGAGGAGCCGCCGTGACCGAAAACGGGCAACGATGCCGTATCGGACGCAGGATGGTAGATCTCCCAGTGCATACCGTAGTCATCCTTGAGTGCGCTCGGTAACAAAGCATGGTGAATCATGGAATCGCTTAGCAAGCGCCTGCCCTGACTGGTCGACCCGTCCATCCAGAGTTTC
>CAZXRO010000139.1:0-7382 GCA_964642435.1 uncultured Ignavibacteriales bacterium | reverse complement strand
ATGTCGAACTGTCGGCCTCGCGGCTGTAGGGCGAAAGCGTATTGGAGCATAGGCGCCGATCGCCCGGTTCTCCGGGATGGCTGTCGAATTGCCTGATTGCCGCTCCCGTTGAGACATCGCCAGCTCGGTCATTGTGCGGGGATTGGGGGCACCTGCTGTGGCTCTCGACAACGGTCTGAAGAGGGACACGCACCGGAGAGGTAGGCCAGCCGGGGGGGATTCGACTTCTTACTTGTCCTTGTTCGTCCTCGCTCGTATTTTGAAAGCTCGAATGCTGTTTGAGCGACAGAGTCTAACATGTGTAGAAGGTAGAAAACAGAAGAGAAGATAAGCACTGCGAGTCAAATGGTTTGGTACAGCCTCTTCGAGAGGCGCCGGTCATCATGTTAGATTGTGATTAGGGTGGTTGTTTTGAGTAGAGTAGAAGTCAAGCGTGATGTTCTTGAGTGGGCCTTGGAGCGGAGCGGACGCGGTGTCGCCGACTTGCGCAACCGATTTCCCAAGCTCCAAGAGTGGTTAACCGGCAAGAAGCAGCCCACACTGAAACAACTGGAGGCGTTCGCCAAGTTGACGATGACCCCGTTTGGGTATTTGTTCCTAGAAGAGCCACCCGAGATTGCGCTCCCAATACCCCACTATCGAACTCTCCGAACTGATTTGCCTTCCAAACCATCTCCCAATCTCTTAGAGACTGTTCACACTATGCAACGTCGTCAGACTTGGATGCGTGAGTATCTCGTAGACCAAGGTGAAGAACCACTTGAGTTTGTCGGTTCAATACGTCGCGACCAAGACAGTCGCTTGGTCGCCGACAAGATGAGAGCGACTTTGTCTCTTGACACCGATTGGGCGTCTAACTTCAAGACTTGGGAAGATGCTTTGCGAGGGCTGAAGTCCTTTATGGAAAAGGCGGGACTGCTAGTTGCCACGAATGGAGTGGTAGGCAACAACACTCATCGCAAGCTGGAGGTAGACGAATTCAGGGGGTTTGTTCTCGTTGACGAGTATGCTCCCCTCGTGTTCGTAAATGGCGCCGATGGTAAGGCAGCTCAGATGTTCACGCTCGCTCATGAGCTAGCCCACGTCTTTCTCGGCAGCAGTGCCGCTTTCGACCTACGCGAGCTCAAACCATCCGACAATCTGAACGAAAGAGCCTGCAACGATATTGCAGCGGAGTTCCTCGTGCCCGAAGCAGCCATCCTGGAGAGGTGGCCTGATATTGAGATTGCCGCTCAGCCGTTTCAGGTGGCGGCCCGCCTCTTCAAGGTCAGCGAGATTGTCATTGCGCGCAGGGCTCTTGATCTATCGCTTATAGATAAGGATACGTTCCTGAAGTTCTACCGAAGCTACACTTCCAAGCTTAGCCAATTCAAGAGGAAGAACAGCGGGGGTAGCTTCTATGATACACAGCGAGGCCGATTGGGGACTCGCTTCTCTCAAGCAGTGGTTCATGCAACCAGAGCCGGGCAGCTTCCCTACTACGAAGCGTATCGGTTAACGGATCTTCACGGACAGAAATTCGAACGCTACGCTGAACAACTCGGCTACGGGGCTTGACTTTGGACACATCACAGAAGTTTGTGTTGGACGCAGACGTATTCATTGCCGCGGCGCGGCGGTACTACGCCTTTGATCTGGCTCCTCGTTTTTGGCAAGAACTGATTGCGAAGAGCGAGTCCGGGAAGATTGTCAGTATTGACAAGGTCAAGAAGGAACTGCTGAAAGGCAACGATGAGCTCGCGCGATGGGCAGAGAACCAGTTCAGAGGATTCGTCTCCACTGACGATGATGCCGTAGTTCAAGAGTATCGTCAATTGATGAATTGGGCGAGAGGACACCAACAGTTTACGGAATCGGCGAAGACGGAGTTTGCATCGAGCGCTGATGGTTGGCTCATAGCGTTTGCTCTGGCCCATGACTACTCTGTGGTTACGAACGAGATACTAGCCCCCCCAGACAAGAGGTCGAAAATCAAGATCCCAAATGTATGTCTGCAATTCAAAACCCCGTGTGTAGACACGTTTGAAATGCTGCGCAGGTTGAAGATACAGTTCAGCTAATCATCTCCAACATCGACCCAATAGGGCCATTTTGTGGGAACTACCTACCCACCCCGCCGTTCTATTCTGCACAAAGACGAAACGACGACACAACGCAGATATGCGGCCGCCAACAGCGGCCACGAAGGAGGTACAACATGCCGACTGCCACCCTGAAATTCGACTTCAGCACTATCGCCACCGGCGCCAATGAGAGCTTTCCGTACAAGCTGCCGAGTCTGCCGTATGACTATGACGCCCTTGAGGTTGCGATCGATGCCGAGACCATGAACCTGCACCATACCAAGCATCACCAGGCCTATACCGACAAGTTCAACGCCGCGTTGGAAAAGCACTCGGACCTGCAGGGCAAGCACATCGCCGAGCTTCTGGCCAATCCGGACTCGCTGCCACAGGACGTCCGCGGCGCTATCCGCAACAACGGCGGCGGCTATTTCAACCACGCCCTGTTCTGGCCGCTGCTCACCGGCAAGAGCTCCGGTGAGCCCACCGGCGAGCTGGCCGATGCTATCAAGCGTGACTTCGGCTCATTTGACAGCTTCAAGGAGAAGTTCTCCAATGCCGCCGCCACTTTGTTCGGCTCCGGCTGGGCCTGGTTGGTAAGCGAAAATGGCGACAAGCTTTCCATCATCCAGACCCCCAATCAGGACACCCCGCTCATGAGCGGCCAGAAGCCGGTTCTCGGTCTGGATGTCTGGGAACACGCCTACTACCTGCGCTACCAGAATCGTCGCCCGGAGTATGTCGAGTCGTTCTTCAAGGTGATCAACTGGGAGCAGGCCAACAAGAACTTCAAGGCCTAAAACAAATCACTACCTTGTGACATTCTGATGCCCACTTAGCCTCTGGAAGTAGAAACGGGTCGAGCACGCCCGAAGCCCGGACCAGGACGGTCCGGGCTTTTCTTTTGCCCTTTGGTGACGACCCGATGGTTTCTCAACACGCTGTTGATAACCGGACGGTCTGTGGATAATTGTACTTAGGCATCTAATTATCGTCTGTAAGCGGTTTGCAAAAGGCGGGAGACGAAGGAATGATGTTTTTAGGCAACTAAGTATAATCACCCATAGTCCAAAGGAATGTGTGCGGATTCAGGAGTTTGAGATAGTATTCCCCTCTATGAGCGAGAGCGTCTTGTCCAGACGTGTCAATCGCTTCTTTTCCACCTTCTGCATCATCCGGGCAATGCAGTCGTAGTAGCCGGGAAGGACCTGCTGAATCAGTTGGCGTGCTTTCAGACTGATTCCCACCACCGCTTTGCGGCCATCGTGCGGATCCGGTCGGCGATGAACCAGGCCGAGCTTCTCCAGCGAGTTAGTTAGTCCGGTAATGGTAGCCCGGGTCACTGCGAGCCGCATCGCAAGATACGAAGGGGACTGCGGCTCCTGCGGCGTTTCGATCAGCACCAGCAATAGCGCCAGCCGGCCGGTAGACAGTCCGAATGCGCGAAGATACGTATCGCACGCCTGCTGCATCTGGCCAGCAACCCTCAAGAGGCGAAGAAAGGTGTTGAGCTGGTCGCGATCGACGGCGACGGTGGTCATCTCGTCTCGCATGGAAACGAGAGGGTCTTGCGGTGACGGGCGTTTCGATTGCTTCTTTCCTTTGGCCATGTTCCTCCATGTGCGACGAATAATGGGATATATAATTAGGCACCAAATTGTGTCGTTGTCAATCATTAGGCGCCCAAGCATCTAGTCTATCGGGTTTAGCAGACTACGGTGCTTAGCGCTGTGCACGCGGGGGGGAAGTTTTCGGTCCGAGCCAGTGTCATTTCATTCTTGAAACTGGCGAACAAATCTGCCGATGGAATGTTTATGCTAAATCAAGTAATGATGATTCGTCCACGGGTCGCCCGGGGCCTTCCGGCGGGCCGCTCACACGACAGGATATCCATATGAGCAGCAAAGACACGACTTCACAACAGCCAGGCGGCAGGATTGAACTGAAGACCGAGCCGCATTTCTGGTGCGAGGATCTCACCGAGGCGATCGGCGGTACACCCATCGTCAAACTGCGGCACCTTCCTGCCAAATGGAATGTCACCTCGGAGATCCTGGTCAAGCTGGAGTATCTCAACCCGACCGGTTCGGTCAAAGACCGCATGGCGGTTTACCTGCTCAAGCAGGCCATCGAGCGCGGTGAGCTCAAGCCGGGCGGTACGATTGTCGAGGCAACCTCGGGCAATACCGGCGCGGCCGTGGCTATGTTCGCTGCCGCCAACGGGTACAAGGCCATTTTGACTATTCCGGACAAGATGTCCAAGGAGAAGGTGGACACGCTGAGGGCCTATGGCGCCGAGGTTCATATCTGCCCGACCGCGGTCGAACCGGACTCGCCGGAGAGCTATTACGAGACAGCCAAGCGTCTTCACCGCGAAACGCCAGACTCGTATTTTGTGGGACAGTACTTCAATAAGGACAATATCGAGGCCCACTACAACACCACCGGCCCGGAAATCTGGCACCAGACCGGCGGCAATTTCGATATTCTGGTGGCTGGAGTCGGCACTGGCGGCACTATGTCGGGTACGGCAAAGTACATTAAAGAACAGAATGCTGCAATTCAGACCGTGGCGTGCGACCCGGAGGGTTCGGTATTTTACAATTATCACAAGGACAAAACGACAGTCGAGCCGCACCCTTATCTTGTTGAGGGAATTGGTGATGACTTCCTTTGTCCGACATTGGATTTCTCCGTGATCGATGTGATGTACCAGGTGACCGATAGGGAATGTTTCGAGATGGCGCGCGAGCTGGCTCGTACCGAGGGTATTCTTGGCGGCGGCTCCTCCGGCGCGGCGGTGCTGACAGCGCTGCGTCACGCTCAGACGCTTACCGAACCGAAGAGGATTATCGTCCTCTTGCCGGATAATGGTACCAAGTATATCAGCAAGATCTTTAACGACCAGTGGATGAGAGAGAAGGGCTTTCTCTAATCGGAGGGAATATGGACGAGCACATCAAGAAGGCAAGATTCGAAACCCGCGCCATCCACGGTCCGAAAGTCCCCGAGGACGGTACCCGATCGGTTACGACACCGATTTATCCCAGCTCGACGTATGGTGTCGAGTTCCCCGGCGATGAATCCGGCTATGTGTATGCCCGTTGGTCCAACCCGACCCGAAAGGCTCTGGAGGAGACTCTGGCCTCGCTGGAGAACGGCTCGCACGCGTATGCATTTTCGTCCGGCCTGGCGGCGCTCAATGCTGTGCTGACGCTGCTGAAGTCCGGCGACCATGTGGTGGCGGTCGATGATCTCTATGGCGGCAGTATGCGTCAGTTCGAGAAGGTAGCTCGCAATTTCGGGCTCGATTTCACGTATGTCGATGGCCGGGAGCCTGATAACTTCGAAAAAGCCACAAAGAGCAACACTCGCCTGTACTGGGTGGAGACGCCGACCAATCCGCTGCTGCACCTGGTCGATATCGAGAAGGTGGCTGAGATCGCGAAGAAACACAACGTCCTGCTCGGTGTTGACAACACCTTTGCGACGCCGTTCATCCAACAGCCGCTCAGCCTCGGCGCCAATATCGTGCTGCACTCGGCCAGCAAGTATCTTGGCGGGCACTGCGATATAATCGCGGGCGCCCTGATCGTCAACGACCCCACGCTGGCTGAGAAGCTCTATTTCGCGCAGTATGCTGTCGGGGCGCACCTGAACCCATTCGAGTCATGGCTTATGTTGCGCGGTATCAAGACCTTGCACCTTCGGATGGAACGGCACTCGGTCAACTCCATGAAGATTGTCGAGTTTTTGGAGACAGTCGATCTGGTTGACAAGATCTACTACCCGGGACAGGATGGTAGTAAGGTGCCTAATAAAATGATCATGCCGGGAGGCATGGTGTCGTTTGCGCTGAAGGCTGATTTCGAGGCGGTCAAGAAGTTCTGTATGGCGACGAAGGTTTTCGTGCTGGCCGAGTCACTCGGCGGCGTGGAGTCGCTGATCAACCACCCGGCCTCGATGACGCACTCCTCGATTCCCAAGGAGGAGCGCGAGAAGCGGGGTATCACCGATGGGCTGGTGCGGTTGTCGGTGGGGGTGGAGCATATTGATGATCTGCTGATCGACCTTCGCAACGCTTTAGCGGTGTTGCGCAAGCACCTTGAGGTGCTGGCGTGATTGGGATACGTTAAGCACAAGAACAGTAACGAGATAATGTAAAACGGCCGGGAGTTCACATGAGCCTCCGGCCGTTCTGATATTCAGTCAACGTGCGATGCGGTTCACCGCGCCCTCAGCAAGCTTTCCGCCACGGCACCTCGATCACTCTTCAGCAACCCCGACATGAGTAAAGAGGTGACAACGTCACCGGCGGATGTTTTTGACTTCGTATTTGATCACGCCCGCCGGGACCTGCACCTCGACAATCTCCCCGATTTCTTTGCCCAGCAATGCCTTGCCGATCGGCGAATGCACCGAGATGACATCGTTGTCGACATCGGTTTCATCGGGTGGCGCCAGCGTGTATTCTATCTCCTCGCCGTCTTCGAGGTCCTTGACCAGCACCTTGGCAAACAGATATGCCTTATCGCTGGGCAAATCATCGACACTCACCGTCTGGGCCTTGGCGAGTTTGAATTCCAGATCGGCGATTCGCCGTTCCAGGTGCATCTGGGCCTCTTTGGCGGCGTGGTACTCGGCGTTTTCGGAAAGATCGCCCATCTCGCGGGTACGCTTGATTTCTGCGACGATATTGGGGCGTTCTTGGTATTTTAGGCGCTTGAGCTCCGTTTCCAGCTTCTTGCGCCCTTCTTTCGTCAGAATAACTTGATCACTCATAGACATGTAATATACGCAGCTACCGTCCCTTTTGCAACACAGACCGTTCATCAAGCCGCCGGGCGGTGACTGCGAAGATGACCAGCGATAGCCCCAGCCCCGGGAAAATCGGCTCGAGGCCCCACCAGTAGGCGCCATCGGCCGTCACATACTTCGACAGATACCATACGAGCGACATCCCGCCGCACAGCAGGATTGACATCAGCGCCATATTTGGAGGCAAACGACGCCTGCCCACAAAGGCGAAGAACACCGGCACCAGCAGCGCCGGGGTACCGATCGACCCGAAGGCGTGCCAGATGTCCACCGCCGAGCGAAAGAAGATGGCGAACACAACAGCCAGCAGGACGGAGATGATCAGTCCAAACCGCGTGTACACCGTCACCTCGCGTTCGCTGATGCCGAACCCGCGCTGCATGATGTCGTTGCCGAACGTACTCGCTGCCAGGAAGGAATATGAGTCCACGGTCGACATCACGGTCGCCAGCAGCGCCAGTGCGAACAGGCCCAGCAGCCCGGGCGGCAGCACGGCTGACG
>CAZXRO010000138.1:4899-7420 GCA_964642435.1 uncultured Ignavibacteriales bacterium | reverse complement strand
GTTGTCCTGTTCCAGTTCGTGCGAGTCGAAGACCACCACGCCAACTGACCATCCCCCCGCGCCACCGCCGCCGTGTCCGCCCTGTCCCCCGTTACCGCCGTCACCGCCATAGGCACCGCGACACCCAGGGATGACCCGCCCCTTGAACCCGGCGCCGCCGGTTCCACCCAACGCACCCGCGCCGCCGAAACCGCCGTTGCCGCCGATCTGTACACTGATCACGCAATTTTGCAGCCGCAGCGCTGTCCGATACGCCACGACTCCGATCGAACACCCGCCGGCCTGGCCGCCACCGCCACCGGTGCCGCCCTGACCGCCACTGCCGCCGTGGCCACCCTCGCCACCGGGAGTGTCGGCCGAACACATGGCATGGCCACCACCACCGCCACCACCGCAACCGTCGCTTCCATCGCCACCGTCGCTGCCGCTACGCACATGTATCAATGGCAACGCTATACTGCTGTCAATCCACAGCTCGGTTCGTCCACCGACTCCGCTCGTTCCCTCATCACCATCCTCGCCGGGCAGGCCCGGGTCAGGGTTGTCTCCCGGCGCACCACCGTTGCCGCCGGTCGGGGTGCCATCGGCACACAGACCGCTCTCGCCCCACTGGGGCTCAGTCGCGGCCGTTCCGCCCGCGCCGCCCGCGCCACCCGGTGCACCCAGGTAACCCTCGGCGGTGGTTGCGCCGAACCCATCCTCACCGGCAATACCGTCGGGGCCGGCGATACCGTCTCCCGGTACACCGCCGACAACATTGACACTCTTGAGTTGGACCCATTCGCTGTTGAGACAATACACCGCAAGTGAGTTGTCGCCCGGCTCCTTGGCATCCGGCGCGACTATCGTCATATTCTGAAGCGTGACATCCCCCGCGACATTCTGCACCGTCACCGCAATCGACCGCCCCGCTGCACTCGTTCCCCTCAGCACAGTCGAATCCTCATCGGCGGGCAGCCAGGTATTGTCCGGATCACGCCCGCCAACAACCGTGATGGCCGAGCGTATGGAGATCGACGTGCGGTATTCCCCGGCCGCGACATAGATCAGCCTGACCGTAGTATCGGTCGCGGCCAGATCGAGCGCCGCCTGGATAGACCCCAGCGGGGACTGCCAGTCACCATCGCCGGTTCCACCAACGGCCACAAACAGCGCCTCGGATTCATCGGGCGGGATGAATGGCGGCGGATCCGAGTTGGTGCCGGAGTCACTGCACGCGGCCGCAAGCAGCATCCCTGCTATGATAACAGCCAACACCATACTTGAGGTCCGGTGGGCGGATTTTGAGTAGTTCACCCTCATACTATTATAATAGCCTCTTTTCCAATTCCGGCAACAAGAAAGGCCGGCGCCTCTGGCACCGGCCTCCCCGCTAATTCCATTTGATCCGGGCGGTTATAACATCGGCAGGTATTTGTCGATCTCCTGCCCGCTCACCCGTATACGGTACTCCTCCCACTCCAGCCGCTTGTTTTCGATCAGCTTTCCGAAGACGTGATCGCCCAGGGTCTCGCGCGCCAGTTCTGATTGCTCCAGTTCGCGTATAGCGTTTTCGAGCGAGTTCGGGAGTTCTTCGATCTTCAGGCCGGACTTCGTCTCCGGCGTCATCCGGAAGATATTCTCCTCCACCGGTTCCGGCAGCTTGTACTTGCCTTCAATCCCCTTGAGTCCCGCCGAGAGCAGGCACGCAAACGTCAGGTATGGGTTTGCTGCCGGATCGGGTGAGCGTACCTCGATCCGGGTAGCCCGCTCCTTCCCCTGCTGATACAGTGGCACCCGGATCATGCTGGAGCGATTGCGACGTCCCCAGCTAATATACGAGGGCGCCTCGTACCCCGGCACCAGCCGCTTGTACGAGTTCACCCACTGGTTGGTCACCAGCGTGAATTCCTTGATATGCTTGAGAATACCAGCCGTAAACTGCTTGGCGGTGGTCGACAGGCTGTAGGCGTCCTTGGCGTTGAACATCATGTTCTTGTCACCCTTGAACAGGGACATATGGCAGTGCATCCCGCTGCCGTTCTCGCCGAAAATGGGCTTGGGCATGAACGTGGCATACATATCGTTCATGAGCGCCACCTGCTTGACCACAAAGCGGTACACCTGGGCGAAATCGGCCATCACCAGCGCCTCCTGGTACTTCAGGTCGATCTCGTGCTGCGAGGGTGCCACCTCGTGGTGCGAACACTCCACCTGGATACCGATCCGCTCCAGCGCCGCCACTGTCTGCTTGCGCGCCCGCGACCCGCGGTCATAGGTGCCCATATCGAAATACCCGTCGCGGTCCAGCGCCACCGGCGCCTTGTCATCGGCGAAATAGAAATACTCGATCTCCGGCCCGACATAGAACGTCCAGCCCTCTTTCTCCAGTCTCTGAAGGTTCCGCTTGAGCACCCAGCGCGGGTCGCCATCGTACGGTTTCCCGTCGGCGTAGGTAATGTCACAGAACATCATCGCCACCTTCTCGCCGGCAATCTCCCAGGGGATGATCCGAAACGTGCGCGGATCGGGCATAGCCATC